>JADZBW010000149.1 GCA_020851885.1 Fimbriimonadaceae bacterium
TGCAGTTCGGCACCCGTCTTGATCGGGTCCGAGTCTTTCTTGGCTTTGATCCATGCCTGGACGTTGCCGCCGGTCAACTTCTGAAATTCACCATCCATCTCCCGGAAGAATTTCGCGGGTTCTGGAGTCTTACAGCATTGAAAGGAGTCGTCGACAAAGCCTCGGAATACCTCGCCACCATAGGGATAGGAGCGCTCTTCAGACACTGGTGTCGGCTTTGGAGTCGAAACCTGCTCGACGACCGCGGAATGCATGCAACCGCTGAGCACAAACGCTAGGAGGACGGAGTTTCGGATCATCACGACGTATTAGTAAACGTCTGGCGATGCCAAGGGGGTTCCGAGGTCGATCACCAGTCCCCATTCTGGGCTTGAATCGGGGTCATCGCAAATCCTGTCGCCAACCGGCATGGCACCGAATTTCCCATAGAGCCGATGGGCATTCGCAAATCTCTTATCGCTCCAGATTTCCAAGCATTTGCGACTTTGTAATCTGGCCTCCACTAGGACTTGCTCCATGAGCAGACGCCCCACACCACGCCGACGGCCCGCCGGATGGACATAGAGTCTCCCCAGCGAACAATCGGAACTGGCAGTTCGCGTTTGGGTTTCGTCGAGGAACAGATCGCCAATACGTCCTGGCAAGGCGTCGAAGAATTCCAAACCTACCGTTCCGACGACCTTGCCTTCTAATTCGGCGACCCAAAAGCGATGCCCGATATTCAGATAGTGGGACTCAAGATCGTAAAGGTCGTCGAAATACTCGGAGTCGTCCCACGTGAACCCATACTCCTCAAACACGGCTTGAACCACCGCCGCTGCTGAACCTGAGTCTTGGCCTCTAGCGGGCCGAACGAGAATTCCCACTCCGCGATTTTACAGGGCAATTGGCCTTGAATCAGGGGAAATGGCGAGGTATATTCTTATCTCACGGATCGTTAGCTCAGTTGGTAGAGCAGCTGACTCTTAATCAGCGGGTCGTAGGTTCGAGCCCTACACGATCCACCACCGTTTTAGGTTCAAAACCCTGTCCAAGAGGCAGGGTTTTTTGATTTTGGCCGGTGGGTGATAGTTGACCTGGTATTTACGGGATCGAAAGTAGTGGGGGTGGATTCGGGAAGGGGGCCAAATTCGTGCTTGTCGCGTGTTGGAACGCCAGATAGAAAGAACACATTCTTACCGGCGATTGGATTGGGTCGGTAGACTCCTCGCATGGCCCTGCTTGCCGAAGAACTTGTCGAAGAGTGGCTGAACCGGCAGGGCTATTTCACTTTGCGAGGAGCGAAGGTCGGTGTTCATGAGATGGACCTTCTCGCCGTTCGCTTCGGTCCGGACGGGGAAGTTGAATGTCGGCACATCGAAGTGCAGGTATCCGTCAACCCACAAAGCTACTTGACTCGCCTCAGCCGCCATGACCAGCGCGACACCGGACGGACAGGGACCAGCAAGGCGACCAGGACGGCTGAGCAGATAAGCCGTGGCGTCGATGAATGGATCGCCAAAAAGTTCGGACATGGCGGCAAACGCGGGTTGCTTGGGCATCTTGCCCCAGGCCCCTGGACTCGTGAACTGGTGGTTCACAAGGTCTATGAGCCATTGGAGGTCGCCTTGCTGAAGGACCGTGGCATCCGCATTCATTTGCTGGTCGAAGTGCTGCGGGACCTGGCGTCGGCTGAGACGGTCGTCAAGCGGGCATCTGGCGGTGATTTTTTGGAACTCGTCCTGCTTGGCTCAGAGCTAGGCGAGTCGGCAGACCCGGCGGCTAGGTAGCTGCTATCGGGAGTTCCGGCACTCAAAAGAAACCTCCTTCGACCTATCGGTCCAAGGAGGTTCCAGAAGTAAGCAATGAACGGGTCCTCAGAGTGGTTGAGCCGCTTCCTTGTCTTCAGTAGGCAACTTCGCGTACAGAACCGCACTCCAGTCATGCCAGAGCGATTTCTCCCGGGCCGGGTAGGTCTGCAGGAGGCTTGTCAATGCAACGATTGCCAACATCGCGAACTCGCTCCCTGCCAGCGACGCCCCCGCGATCATGAGCAACGCCAAAGACGATCCTCGCAACTCTGTCTCTGGCTTACTCAGCAGAGACAGACAGGTGCATGTTAACAAGAAGACTGCGATGGTGTAGACAGGCAAGGGAAGGGTCAGGGCCAAACCGGTGACCGCCTGGAAGGATTGGTTTGCCGCGTGACCTCCGAAGCCAAGAATCAAGGCAAAGGCCAGGGCCACCAATGTCGAGGCGATGCCGTTCTGCAGGGTGACGTTTCGAAGAGGAGCGCCCCAAGCGGCAAATATGGCCAGAGCCGCGCAAATCGCCAAGATCTCGATCGCTGCCGTGCCCCAGCCGTTGTAGGGCCAGGAAACCTTGGATGCCCAGGCAAGAGAGATGAGGACCATCAACATGGTGCCAACCAGCCAAGTCAAGGCGTGGTAGGCGCGAAATGGCAGTTGTCTCTTGCTGGCAAGTCCACTCAGGGCGATGAGGGTGATTGCCAACAAGGAGATTAAAATCGGTGCTTCGCTCGTTCGATTGAGAAGGGAGAGGGCGGGAATGCCCAATCCGCAGACGAACAGGCACAAGCTACTGAGACGGTTTCGGCTCCAGAGCCCAACCCCCAAGTCGATCATGACCACCATCAGCGCAAGGACGAAGAGGTTTTGCACCAAGAGTTGAACCCACTTCGGCAACCAAGTCGAATGGCCCACCGTCATCAGCCAAGCGGGTACGGCTTTGTTCACAAGGAGATGCAATGGGGTCAGCAGCAAGAGAGCTGCTCGTGCTAACTTTCTTTGTTCGCTGGTCATTTTCCAACACCTTCTGCCCGAGGCGAAATATCCAGAACGAGCGGCTGCGAAATCGTTCGCTCCGCCTTGCGCTCACCCTGGCCACCATCCGCAATCGACATGACGACCTCCAGGCGGTCACCCAACTCGGAGAGACTGGCGACGGGCACTTCGAACATCACGCGCCATGTGTCATCACGCCATTGGCCCTTGCCCTGAAGGGGAACGCTAATCGCAGGAATGTAGACGCTTTGCGCTGGCTTCACGACCCACTGGCAGGATGAACGTGCTCCCAGAATGGCATTGGTATTTCCAACGTATCTCGCCGCGTAGGCCCCTGTCGAGAGGATTGGATAATAGTTCACATAGGGAATTCCAAATTCCTTTTGTGCTTTGTCAATGAAGTCCTGATCTAGGTCTCGCTGATCTTGTGATCGCCAAACCCAGTGTCCGTGGTTCTTTTCGTCGGCCATGGCACCGTTCAGCGGCCCAGAAGCATAGACGGGCCCAAACCAGACATTCACCTCGTCTCGCAAGAGCGTCGTCATTGGTCCGATCTCCTTTCCGCTCTTGAGCCAACTGTTATAGAGAACTCCCTCGTAGCTTAGATCGGGATGCTCGTCATGCCACTCGATGAGCATGTAGAGATTCTCCCCGTTCCTGAGACTGCGCACAGTGAGGGGGCGAGATCGAAGTCGGAATGGAACGGTCGTTAGGACGGAGCGAGCCTCCGAACGGTCCCAGACCTCGCTCCAAGGCCCTTGAGGCCGAAGTCCAGGGTCCACCGAGCTTAACAACGGTTCATGTCGCGATGCCAGGCTCATCCCTAGAAATGAGATGAGGACGGCAATGGCGCCTATTGAACCTGCCCAAATCCAAGTTTGCCGGTTAGTTGCGTTGTCAGGCACTGAACACTCCTCCAGATTCTCCAGATGGTGACGGAATGCGTATCATGTCCACCTCCTCAACCAAGGAAGCCAATGACAAATCAGATGGAAGTTCGGGTAAGGCGATCCCAAGTGATTCGGCTTCACTTGCGACGACTTCGGGGAGCAACGCGGCCAATGCGCCGATCACCCCGGTGTCTGCCTTTCGACGGGCCAGCTCAGCAAACACTCTTACCCAGCGACCAAGATGACGCTCGATGAAGACGGTCTGACCTCTTCTGAGCAATTCGCGGTTTTCACTGTTCGACGCTTCGCACTCCATGGCTTCTCGATAGCGCAGGAAGGCGAGGAACTCTAACTCGACGGCGATGTGATCGGGCCGCTCTCCCCATGACTCCAGCCCAAATGCGCGGTATAGGCCGGTAATAGTCGCAAGACGTTGGGATGCCTGGAAGATGTGCTTCGATGTATAGGCGGTTTCGCAGGGATTGCAGTCTGCAGCGCAAACGTGCGAGAAGACTTGCAGGTATTCGGCTTCGTATTCCTGATGTCCCATCGACCGCGCAATCTCGAGCAACTCGGCAAACTGGTCTCT
Source organism: Fimbriimonadaceae bacterium (assembly GCA_020851885.1). Taxonomy (GTDB): domain Bacteria; phylum Armatimonadota; class Fimbriimonadia; order Fimbriimonadales; family Fimbriimonadaceae; genus 55-13. The sequence continues at coordinate 4,263 of JADZBW010000149.1, forward strand.
CCAAGGGACTTCAAGGGCATCCTGCCCTCCACTATAGGCTTCTAGGCATTCTCGAAACTTAGCGTAGGTTTCGGCTGTGGGATAGGCAAAAGCATGAGCCAGGCCGCGCAACAGGCATGAACGCAACATCACGGTAGCGGCTTCTTGCCAGTCGGTTCCCGGATGGACCTGCGAGGACCTCATATCGAGTTGGAGAGCCCCTTATCTCTTATGTGAAGCGGTTCATGAACCTTGAGTCGAATAATCTCACGGTCCTTTTCATCATAGCCAATCACCGTGTCGTCGAAGAGCTCGCGCTTGTGGCCTCCGATGGTGACGTCGCGATACTTCTTGCCTTCCTCGATCTCGTAACGGAAGATCATCTTCTCGCTGGCTCGGAACAATTGCAGCACGGCCAGAAGTTTCCTCGACGGGTTTGTGTAGCGTTCAATGGCGTCATCCACTCCGGGGCCGAACATTTGCCTCAGGTACTCCCGGGGAACCCAGCGGGGCGGGATGTAGTAGATGTTCGGCTGCGTTCCGAATTGGGGATAGAGAGGGAGGGCGACCATCTCTTCCTTCACCAAAGTGTAGAGGGGATGGTGCGGATTATTGATCCAATCGCCATCGTCGCCAATCTCCATGAGCCCTTGCATTCGGATCTTGCCGATGCACACGGCCATGCAGCGCGCCTCCATCGGCACGCCGTCAGATTCTGGGTCCTTACCCTCGACGCGCGGGTAGCAGCCGATGCACTTTTCAGATGTCCGGGTATCGGGGCGATACATCGCCTTCTTGTAGGGACAGGCCTGAACGCACATCCGGTAGCCCCAACACCGCTCCTGGTTGATCAGGACGATGCCATCTTCCTGACGCTTGTAGGGCGCCTGGCGTGGGCATGCCGCCACGCACGCTGGATAGGTGCAGTGATTGCAAACTCGGGCTAGGTAGAAGAACCACGATTCGTGTTCCAGCAGTCCTCCGCCTTGAAGCGTCTTGCCTTTTTCGCCTTTGCCTCCGGCAGGCGTGTCCTCATAAAGATTCGGCGCCTCCCAGTCCTCAGGGGGCGGCTCGTACCCAAGCGCATACCGTCCAAAGGGGGCCATTTCGAAGATCGTGCGACCGTCGAATACCCCGTATGGCCGGCCTTCGCCTTTCTTGGTGGGGTCCCACTCCTGAGGCACCGGGCTATTCTTCTCCATGAGTTCGAGAGTCTTGGCGTCCCAGTTATGCGGATACCCGCCATACGGCTTGGTCTCGACGTTGTTCCACCACATATGCTCCTGACCCTGGTTGAACGTCCATGTGGACTTGCAGGCCATCGTGCAGGTTTGGCACGCAATACAACGATTCGTGTTGAAAACTGCCACCAATTGGCGCTTTGGGTGCGCCTCCGGGTAGCGATACTCCATTTCTCGGCCGATTTGCCAGTTATAAACTTTAGACATGAGGATTTGACCTATCGACTGCGGAGAACACCTCCGCCATCAAGTCGCGAACGTAGCCTTCTCCACGGGCCTTGAAGACACCGTGAGGGCCCTGGTAATAGGGACTCTTGAACAGATTGAGAATCAGCGCTTCGGAGTAGCCGATCATGGCAAACTCCTCGATAAAACACCGGGCCATTTCTCCCATCGAGTCGTAGCCCGGCGGGCAAGGGAACCCCTGTCCCACGAGGGCGTATGGATCATCAGTTTCAAAGTCCTTCTTGAGCATTACGAATCCTTCACCTTGACTACCTTGCCCGCCAAGTAGCGGTGCATGAAGTCGCTCTCTGCCCGGGGCGCAAAGCCTTTGGTCGCCTGTTGCCAAACGCCCTTGCCCTTCAACCCGCCGGCTTCCGCCTTGATCACGCGGACCAGCGTCTCCTTGGGCACGGTGTTTAGAGCGTGGTTGTCCGCCTCTCCACCAAAGATGAAGTGCATGGCCGATTTGCTCTTATGGAAAAGAGAATCGGTCTGGTGCATGGGCATGGACCAGTCGCGGGTGAGACTCTGGTGAGAGCCGTACCTTAGGTTCGCTTGGTAACCGGTGTCAGAAGCCTGGGCCAAACCATCCTTACGGGTCTCATGGGCCAATACGCTACGCTCGGTGCTCATGAAGGCGCCATGCTTGATCATCACAACGTCGTAGGGATAACCCGGGTTGTATTTCACGCGCAACATCAGTCGAGCTACCTTGAAGAAAGGATCATCCGGCCGGTGGCCACGGTATGGACGGTCTGCCGGGTTGGCATCCACGTACACATAGTCGCCGTCGGCGAGACCCATCTCCTTGGCCGCTTCGGGGTTGATATTGATCTGGTGTTCGCCAACACCGGGGCTCCGCTTGTCCTTGCGGAACGTGTCGGCGAAGTTGGAATCCCATAGTAGATTCCAATCGGTCGTACTCCACTGCGAATGCACGCGGTGCCGCGTCTTGGGGGTCAGGCAGAAGAATCGGAAGCCTTCTTCCCAGAGCGGGTTCTTCGTGTGTTTCACTTCCGACCAGGGCATCTTGTTATTGGCGATGGTGCGGAGGTCGGCATCCACGACCTGAGATTGCAGGAGTTGAGGAGTAACGCCGTAGTTCTCGGGCCGAACGAACGGGTTCGAACTGATGATCACGTTCGGAAGGTAGGGAGTCGCTTCCGGGCCTTCGCGATGGACGATGAAGTTCTCGCCGCAGGCAATTGCTTCCGGAATGTCGCAATAGGCGTTGAGGCGGCCAGTGTCCGTGAAGAATGGCTTGCTCTCGTTCACTTGCTCATAGAACGGGATGCGCGGGTAGGTTCGGAAGCCCAGGAGGGCGGCTCCAGGTTCGCCGAACTTGCCAGCCATAATGTCGTCGACCGCCATGCCCTGAGTCGTCAAGGAACCCTTGAGCAGACGATCGATGTAGACCTCGGGGCGTCCATCGAGGGCGAACTTCCAGTAATCGGAAAATCTCTGGTCATTCAGCTTCGTTCCCAGAGCTTTCGCGACCCCGGCGATAATCGCGACATCGTCCTTGGTGTCGTAAACCGGAGGCATCCCGCCTTTCCAGATCTGTAGGAACGGGTTGCTGCATGAGGACGTGACTTCGAGGGTCTCGAACTCCATCCACGAGTTGGCGGCCATGATGAAGTCTGCGTACTCACAGGACGCCGTCATCTCGATGTCTTGAGCGATGATCATGTCGATCAGCGGATTGACATTCTTAATGGAATCGTAAGCCCATTTGGCATTGTTGAACAGGTTCACATTGGTGAACCACAGGGCCTTGGTTGGGGTGGGCATGTGCGTATCCCCAGTTAGGACGACCCTGCCACTGCCGGGCGTGTCGACGATCAGCGGACGATCCCCGCGGTTCCAGTAGGCCGGTTCTTCGTCCTTGGCACACTTGTTGAGTTTCAGGTCCTTCGGACTTGCCTTCGGGTCGAGGTTGGAGTGGAACGGGTCCTCAGCGACCCATCCGTAGAATCCAGGTCCGACCTCGGGAGTCGACTGAAATACCGCTGCTTTATAGTTGCCCGACCAGGCGTAGAAGCCCGCACCCGGCTTGCCGATGTTGCCAGTCAGGATCATCGGAAGGCAAATGGCGCGGTTGGCCTCAGTGGCGTGGAACCAGTGGTTGATCCCTTCGCCGATGTGCACGCCGATCGGCCAGTTGTCGGGATTGCCGATATCGTGGGCGAGGCGCTCGATCAGTTCCTTGGGTGCCTTGCAAATTTCGCTCGCGGTTTCAACGTCGTAGTCTTTGAGGTGCACCTTATAGAGCGCCCACAGCGTTTGAACCTCGACCTCGGAACCATCGACGAGCTTCACTTTCCCCTTCCAGTCTAGGGTGGGTTCGATGCCACGAGCCTCCATTCGCTCACCAATGTCATCGCGGGTCAGGGGCGTCAGCTTCTTGGTCTTTGAATCGAAGACGACGTAGTCGCCCAACTTCTCGTATTGCTCCTCTTCAAGTCCTTGCTCCTTCATACTTGGACCGTCCGCGGCGAGACCTGGCTTATAACCAGGGAACAAATCGGCCGCGTTAAGGCGCTTCAGGTTGTCGGTTCGGACGATGAGGGGGAAATCGGTGAACTTACGAACGAACGGCTCATCGTATTTCTTCTCGTCGATCAGAATCTTCGAAATCGCGAGGAAGAGAGCCGTATCGGTGGCTCCGGGACGAACTGGAATCCAGTAGGATGCCTTGGTTGCCGCGGGACCGTATTCCGGTGTGATGGTCACAATCTTGGCGCCGCGCTCGATGAGTTCGATGAAGAAGTGCGACTCCGTCATCTTGTTTTCGACAAGGTTCTTGCCAATCTGAATGTGGAGCTTGGCGTTCCTCAGGTCGTTCAAATCGCAGTCTGAGGATTGGAGCCCGTGGACGAAGGGAAAGCCCGGTGACTGATCGCCGTGCCAAGTGTAGTTGGACCACTTGCGCCCACCCAGTGCGTGTTTCTCGTCGACTCCGCGCACGTGGTGATCGACGAGGCCCATCATGTTGGAGAATCGATAGAGCCCGTACTTGCCGATAAAGCCGAGAACGCCCATGCCGCCTCGGCACTTGATCGTCCGGGTCCCCGCTCCTTTCATCGCATCGAGCATTTCCGGGGGATAGCCCTGCTCTTCGAGCCGCTTCCTGCCCTCGGCGCCGCTATAGTGGCGGGCAACCGCTTCGAATCCAGCCGCCGCCAACTTGAATGTGTCGTCCCAGCTCAGGCGAACGAATGTGTCCTTTCCTCTCGTGTAGAAACCGTAGTGGTGCCGCAGTTCCTCGGTCAGCACAGGGAAGCCGTCGTCTGCCCACTGTTTCCAGCCGCGTCGCACCATCGGGTACTTGAGCCGGTAAGGACCGTAGACGCGCCGGTGGATCGTGTAGCCTTTATTGCATCCGCGTGGGTGCCAGTGGGCGGAAGCGGTGTGTCCATCGACGTCGGAGTAGCGAGATACGTCGTAGGCAGGCTCGATTCGCGTAACAACCCCATTTCGCTGAACGGCGGTCATTCGGCATGCGTGGGTGCAGTTGGGCGAACAGACGAAACTGAACTTGCGGTCGTAGGCGTAGAGGTCTCGGTAGTAGTCCTCCCAATTTCGATCTGGATAGAACGCGAGTGGGTTCTTGATCTCCTTTACGGAATGCAAGAGGGAGAAAGTGTATTCACCGAGTGCGCCCGCCCCAGCGGCCGCTCCGGCAATCACGAGAAACTGACGCCTTGTCACTTCTTGGCTCCTAACGTTTGTCGGGTCGAGATAAGCTTGGCTTTTGCAACCGGTTCTCCGATTGCGGGGCACAAGCCTCCGAGCGTTGTCGAGCGAAGACTTTCAACGAAGTCCTCCGTGGCCTCCTGCAGAGCCTTGTGCAAGGGGCACAGCTGCCTCGAATGGCACGCCTTGTTCAAGGGGCAGGAATCGATGATCCGAATGGGTTCGACCGCGTCGATCACGTCAAATAGCGTGATCGAGCATGGCTCCCTGTCGAGTGCGTAGCCTCCCTTGCGTCCAGGTCTCGATCTCACGATACTGGCTCGACTCAGATCCCTCATGACCTTGGACAGGTAATCCGGCGGCACTTGAGTCTCCGCTGCGATCTGATGCACGGTGTGGCTTGCATTCGGTCGCTCTGCTAGAAACACAGTTGCCCTCAGGGCGTATTCCTTCGTCAGGGAAAGCACGACGATGATCATACCGATATCTCTATCTAGTTATCCATATATAGAGAATCTTTTAGCTTTTTCTCGCGCAACCTGAAAAGCAGTCTGAGGAATTGCCAAGGCAGACCGCTTCTTTCAAGTCATCCGGACGCCCTTCTGACTTGGAAGCAAGCGTTAGGACAGCCACGCGGCAAGCAGGCTTGAGTCGCCACCCGCCTGACTCTGCCCGGCTTCCAAGAACCAGTTTCCAGTCCATCAGGATCTTGTGGTCGATCCTTGGTTTAGTGGCCGCCCAAGGATGCGCGGGCTCTCCCCCGGGGGGCCTGTATCTGGCCTGTCATCATTTTCATGGACACCAAGCGTGATTCGATCAACCATGCCTATCGAACTGGCTGAATTACGAGTTCCCATTGAAAAAACCCACGTTATAATGCGCGCATGTTGCTTGCCTCGCTTGCCCTTGCTCTCGTGCCTTCCATGGGTGCCGCCAAGCCCCTCTTCTTACCGACAGGTTGGCCAAGCCATGGCGGCGACGCCCAACACACGGCATTGGCCAGCGTCGCCGCGCAGCATCTAGGCGAAATCAAGTGGACCACCCAGGTCGATTTGAACCCACGATACAGCGGGAACAGCCTGCTCTCGCACTATGGCTCGCCGGTTGTCTCACGGGACAACGTCATTGTCGTCGGCCAGAAACAAGATATCGATTCCGGATTCAAGGTCGTTGCCTTTAATGCGACGACCGGCTCATCTCTTTGGACCGAAGACAGCGATTACATCATGCCCCCGCATGGGTGGACCCCTTCATTCGGGCCCTGCATTTCGAACCTCGGGCTGACAAAGACGGTTCAGATGGCGGTTTGGCCGATGGCCGGTGGCCGAATCGCCTATCGAGCAATTGGCAACAACGGTGCCCGACCTCAAACGCTTGCCTTCTATGGCAATGCCGAATTTGCCGCCCATCCGGTGGAATATACGGACTCGATCCGAATCTGCACCCCGCTGACCCCCGGACCGGATGGCAACGTATATTTTGGGTTCATCGCCCTGGCAGACACGCCGGCGCATCTCAAGTCCGGTATCGCCAAAGTCAACTTCAGCGGAGGTACGACGGCGGCGGCTGAAGTCCTCTCCGGCGATCCAGCGGTGAATCAGGTGAAGATGAATGCCGCTCCGGCCATCACGGTGGCCGGTGATGCGCTTTACGTCACGCTGACCAACGGCGGTTGGGGACGGGGAATCTTAACCAAGGTTCGAACCAGCAACCTGCAGGAGATGGCGAGGGTTCCGATGCTCGATCCCAAGTCGGGGTTGTCCGCGATCGTGGAGGACCTTGGAACGGCGTGTCCGATGATCGGACCCGATGGCGACGTCTATGTTGGCGTCCTGGAGAATCCATTCCCGGACAACCATGACCGAGGCTGGCTCCTACATTTTTCAGGCGACTTAAGCGAAACGAAGACCCCGGGAGCCTTTGGTTGGGACGATACTCCTTCCGTAGTTCCTGCATCGGCAGTTCCGTCTTATACGGGTTCGTCGCCATATCTGCTCCTCAGTAAGTACAACAACTATGCGGGCGTGGGTGGCGATGGGGTCAACAAGATCGCGCTGCTCGATCCACGTGTAGGGGCACCGGAGGTGATTTCCGGCATCCAGGCGATGGCGGAGATTGCGACGATCGCCGGCCCGACGTCCGATCCCGAATTCATCGACACCCATCCAAACGCCGTGCGGGAATGGTGTGTGAATACCGCCGTTGTGGATGCTCTCGGTCATGGCGTCCTCCTGAACAGCGAGGACGGAATTCTCTACCGATGGAGCTTCGACACCTTCCAATTCTCTGAAAGCATTCGGCTGACCGATGGCATCGGCGAGGCCTATACGACGACGATGGTCAGCAACGATGGCCTCATTTTTGGAATCAGCAACGCACGGCTGTTCTGCGTGGGCAATTCCTCCTTGAGAAAGAAGCACAAACGATGATTCTGACGCTGGCCGTATTGATTGCATGCCAAAAGGACTCGATAGATCCTGGCTTGATCGCATGGCGAACACCGGACCGAGCCGGGCGGTCCTGCTCGTCCTGCCATTCGCCGGATGGTATCGAGTTGGCGGCCTATGGGTTCGACAAAGAAGACCTTGTACGCCGTTCGGCTCGGCACCTGAACGAGGAAGGTCAGACTCAGGTCGTCAATTGGATCTTGCTGAATCGCGGGAAGATCCATCGCGAGGTTGAAAACCCCTTGCTGAGCCGGCCCTTGCAACCGGGCGGCAAAGTGTTGCCTGGAATCACTCCGAAAGAGCGGGATTTGGCCTTCCTAGCCAGTCTGGGATCTGTGGCTCCAAAGCTCGAGAGCGCCCGTGTTGGGTCACTCAAGGCGGCGAAGGAAGTCCGCGACGAAGTACTGGACCTCGCTCTAAGGTCGCTTCCAGTGGGAATCGAAATGAATCGTCTGAGTGAAGACGGGTTCCACGGCAAAGACCATGCCACGTTGGCTCATTGGATACCGGACGTGCCGGTGGCGACGGGAGCCCCGATCAGACTGGCTGAGGACGCCTACTTGAGGGAACCGTCCGAAACAACCTTGAATGCCCTCGATCAGGCAGTGTCGACACTCTCTCCCCACAGTAGCCCGATCCAACTCTTGGCTTTGAACAAATACCGGTCATTGCTTCGCCTGCAGCACTTGGTAAGAACGGGTAACTGGGTTGGAATCCATATGGACAATCCGCTTTGGCAGGTGGCCGAGATCGCCCGAACCAGTGAGAATTTTGACGGCTCGCAA
>JADZBW010000150.1 GCA_020851885.1 Fimbriimonadaceae bacterium
GACTCATGCACTCATGGAAAACATACTCGTCCATGATGCTGGTTTGGATGTTGTAATCCAGAAAGAGGCTTCTGCCGAATCTTGGAATATCGGCAATCTGGTAGGTCTGGTACTTGGTCTTGCCTTCGAGAATCATCTTTTCGACGCGGTATTGCCAAATGGCGGCCGAGGTATGGGTCTCGTTGATGAAGATTCCGGTGGCATCGCTGGACATATTCTATGGGGGCTCCTAAGGGGGGAGGCCCTATTTTGACACAGTTGAGCCCTGACCTATCCACCTCGGTTGCGGAGCCACTCGAAGAACTTGGGATCGTCCATCTTGACCGACGACATCGTTCGACGCTTTTTGAATTGTGGGTCGCTGGGGTCCAAGGTCTCTTCCGGCTTGAACACTCTCGGGTCCGACAGAACATGCTTGTAAGGGGTGAAGTCCGGCTGATCGGTGAACATGTCGTAAAGCGGTGTAGCGACGGCGTCAAACATGTTGTTGGGTCCCAGGCCGAAGATCAGATAGATCGACCGGATGATGCTCATAATGCTCGCATGGTGGCTGGTTATGTAGCCACGCTTAACCCAGGGACTGATCGCCAAGACATACGAGCGATGACGATCTATATGATCGTCATCGGCGCCGCTGTCGTCCTGGGTGACGAAGATCGCCATGTTCTTCCACTCAGGCTGGTGGCTGAGATACTCCACGATTCGGCCCAGAGCGAGATCGTTGTCCGCCATGAAACTGGCGACGTGCGGGTATCCAAAGTCGGGCTTTGGCCCGGCTCCGTGGTCGTTGCAGATCGCGATGTTGAGGAACTGAGGGATCTTGCCCTTGTTTGTCTTGCGATACTTCTCCAGGTCTTCTTTGAACCAGTCCGCCCGAGCGATGTCCGGGATGTTGTTGTTATAGGCGGGGAAGTTAAAGTCGGTGTTATCGAACAAGATCTTGGGCATCGGGTGGTTGGCTCGATAGATCGTGCCCGACCGATCGACCGGCATCGGCTCGTCGGAGCCTGGCATTTCGTATCCCTCGCCATAGTTTCGGAACTTGATTCCGCCCCGGTTCAGATGCTCCCAAATTGAGCCGTTTTCCAAGTAGTCCTCAGGGATCTGGCTTCCATCGGAGCCGATGCTGGCCATCCTGCCCGGCGCGTCGTTGTTCGTTCGGAAGTCCCAACCCGCATAGAAGACGCGCGAAGTCCATAAGGATGGATAGACGCCGACCAGCCAACGATGGCCATCTCCGCTCGCCTGCGGCTCCATGTAGAAGTTGTCGCTGATGGCGAACTGCTCGGCGAGTCGGATGTGATTGGGCATGATCGGCATTCGCTCCGCTTTGCCCTTCTCCTTGATCCATCCGTTCATCCCGAACTCGGCGTACTCCGGCTGCCCCTTGGCGCCCTTCAATCCGCCGAAGATGCCGTCGAATGTGTGGTTCTCTTTCGTAATGAAGACGACGTACTTGATCTGCGGACTCGGTTTACCGGGCAAAACTGGGAATACCTTCGGCGCAACGGGTCTTGCCACCGGGACCAACCCGTTGTTGCCCATCACGGTTTGATTGCCCACTGCAAGTTCACCCACGGTGGGAATCGTCACTTGCTGGATCATTCCCGGCATCGCAGAAAGTCCATATCGTTCGTCATCGGGTTTCATTGGGTTCAGGTATCCCTGCGGCCCTCGCGCAATGCCCTTTTGAGTCGCGACAAACAGGCTTTTCCCATCTGACGAAAGCGCAAGCTGCATCGGAAACCAACCACTCGGAATCCGGCCCAGGACCTTGCCGGACCTCACGTCGATCGCCGCAACGCTGTTGAGACCGCTTTCGCACACGTAAAGTCGACGGCCGTCTTTGGACATCGCCATCCCGCTCGGGATCGCCCCCCGGAGCTTTGCCAGCAAGGGACTTGGGGCCAGTCGAATGGTGCGTTTGAGCTTGAGAGTTGCTTGATCGAACTCCTGCACTGTGTCGTTATTGGCATTGCTGACCCAGATCGATCCATTCCGTGCCAGCAACTCATTCGGCGCGCTGCCACCCACTGCCTTATCTTCTCCGCCACCGCTGAGAGCATGGATCAAGAGCCCGGCTTTCACCTTGCCGCTCACTTTGGGCTGCCGGGGACTGGACAGGTCGGACTTCCAAATCGACTGGGCAGCGGGAACATAGGGACTACCAAGTCCTGGCACTTTTCGTCCCTCTTGGAAGACGCCAACTTCCGACTCCTTTGAAGGAAACCCGAAAGGTGGCCGGTACAGGCCGCGAACGTCGCCTTTACCCTTCTCTGGCAATGGGATGGCCGAGTAATCGAAGATGCCAATGTTGGCGACGAAAAGGCTACGTCCGTCCTCTCCCATCGCGAGAGCGTAAGGTTCTCTCCCCGCCTTAACTCGGGAGACCTCTGTCATTCCCTCGATATCGAAGGTGACAAGTTCCTGTCTGGTGATATCGACTCCGTAGACCGTGTGCGCGTCGGCAGCGAACACAAGGTCGTTGATGTATCCATCCAGCTTCGCTCCATCGATCGTTCCCAGAGACTCAAAAGTGCGCCCATCCAAGATTTCAATCTTGTTTGCATCACCCAGACTGATGACCAGCTTCGAGCCATCAGCGTTGAACGCTCCGGCTGGGGCGATTTCCTTTCGAACGATGATTCGCTTGATCGGCGCAACATCCTGCAACTGCGTGTAAACCGTCATCCCCCCATCGTGAAAGCCAACCACACTCGACCCGTCTGGATTGGCCACGACCTGCCAGAGATCAGTTCCGGTGTAGAGCCGCTTGCCGGCCGGGGTCAAGAATCGGCCATTGGGAAGCACGGTAACACCGCCGGGGATCACCTGGGCGAGCTTCGTGCCCGCGGGGGCTTGGAAATAGGGCAGGCGACTCTGGGTGAGGGTCAGAAAGATTGCGGCGGCGAGCATGGGGAGTCAGCTTATCCGGTTCGGCCCCTTGAACCACAGGTTCTTTTTCATGGGATCCGCCTGATCGGTCAGAACTCGATCCGAAGCCCGTCCCACGCCAATTCGATCCCTTTGGGCAGCGATTGATTCGTGAATTCGTGATCGTAATCGTGGCTGAGGTGGGTGAGGTAGGTCTTCTTCGCTGACAACCGGCTGGCAACATCTAACGCCTGCTCCAAGTTGAAATGATTCGGGTGCCGCTTGATTCGAACCGCATCCAAGATCAACGTTTCGAGTCCCTGCAGGCGATCCCAAGCCGGTTGGGGGATTTCTGAAACATCCGTGACATAGGCAAATCCGCCTACCCGAATGGCCACGACGGGGATCTTGCCGTGAACGACCTCCAGAGTCTCCACCTGCATGCCACCGACCGCGATCACTGGGGGCAGGTCTCGCAGATCGTAGCGAGGCACCTCGAGCCCGGGCGGGGCCGCCGCGAAGGCATAGGGATAGATCCTCCGAATGTCCTCCTGATATCGTGGCCACGCGTAGACCGGCATGTCCTTGCCCGACTTGACGCACAGCGACCGCAAGTCGTCCATCCCCATCACATGATCGGCATGGGTGTGGGTGATCAGGGTGGCCTCAACGTCATAGATGCGCTCGCGAGCCATTTGGATTCTTAGCTCGGGTGCGCAATCGACCAGGAAGTTGCCGGTTGGACCCAGGAGACAGATGGAACAGCGGGTACGCCAATTCTTGGGATTCGCCAGGAAAGCGTCGGGATATTCGACGCCCAGCATCGGAACCCCATTGCTGGTGCCCGAGCCCAGAACGACACAGGTCGGCATTAAAGTTCGCCGGCCCTTTGCAGGACCTCGCGAGCGACTATCGAACTCGGAATCTCTGAATACTGGGCCAGCCGCTCGATGCATCGGGCAAAATTGCGCTCTTGAAGATCGTCAAAGTTCGCCTGATTCTTGCGAGCGATGACCACCATCTCGACGCCCTCCTCAAAGAACCGCGCTCGATTTTGGGGCAACGACTTGTTCGCCACGGCTGCGTATTTGCGACTCAACTGCTCGTAAACCTGATCCCAACTCGATCTCGCCACCAACTCGGCACGAAGCTTGGCCATCGATTGCTCGTTCAGTCGCTGCTTTTCGGCATCCCTACGCTTTTCAAGTCCCCAATCTTCCAGTGTCGTGCCTTCGATCACTCGAAACTGGATGTGAAGGTCGAGTTCCTTATTGAGAGATTGCTCGATCAGCCTCTTCGTCGAGGCGAGCTTAAGGTGGCCGGACAACTCGCTTTCTTCATGGGGTAGACCCACAACGAAGGTGGTCCCTTCCAAAACGATGGGTTTGCAGGAGTTCAATGCCGCCCAGACGCCAACGCCCGTGACCCCTTGCTTGACGGTTGGAAGAACCTTAGCCCAGATTTCCGCGACTTCGGCCATGCTGCGTGATTATAGTTTGCTGGTGGGTGATCGCGCTAGGTGCGGATCGCCGGACGAAGATTCAAATTTGGGAAATCGGCCTGAATTCGGCGCATGGCTCCACGATCCGTTCGTCGAGGGACCCATCGATCCACTCGATGCGGTGAGCGACCGAACCCTCCATGGAACTCAGAATACGGTAACGGTTGCCCGATATCTGGATCGCACAGCCATCGTCGAGGCCAATGCCCGGCCCACGTTCTGATTTCATCATTTCTCGAAATTCGGCCAGGCGAAATCCTTCGTCTCTCGTATGTGGGCAGAGCACCAGGTCCACAAGGCCAAGGCAATCCAATCGGGCGGTGTTCACTCCCGGGATGCCTTCATATTGTGGCCAATCGCTATTTCCCACCCGGAACCAGCAAAGCGCGCCCGCGCTAAGGCCGCCCGCGGCCTTGCCTTTGCTCAAATGTTCTCGCAGCAGGTCGTCCACTCCCCGGTCGCGCCAGAGGGCGATCATCGCCTTGGTATTGCCGCCACCGACATACACGAGGTCCGCGCTCTCGATCCTGCGAGGATCGTCGCCAGAATAGAGTTTCAAAACCTCGACCGTGCAACCGAGACGTTCGTAAGCCGCCATGAACTCGTGTGAGTACTCCTCTGCGTCGCCGCTGGCGGTGGGAATGAACAGCGCATGGGGACGGTCGGTCTTTGCCAGGGAAATGAGCTCACGGTCGATCGATTCGGTTTCGCCCACCCCAACCGATCCTCCGCCAATCGCGATGATTTCCATCAGCCTCGGGGGACCGCCACGAACGAACCCAGCCAGCGGCCTTTCACTTGAACGTTGCCAATCATCCCTTCTCCAATCTGATCCATCAACTCAGGGGAGCATTGGTACTCCTGATCAGATCCATCTGGGAGTTTCAACCGGACGAAGAACTTGGACTTCGGCTCGTCGTAGTTGAAGTCTGAGAAGATCATCTCCCCAATCGGGTTCATCTCATAGCGACCGACGACGTAACAGTTCGGTATCCACTGGACGCCCGAGGAATCCGCCTTCTTGTTGGTCATGTGGCCGGCAAAGACCCCCCAACCGGTCAAGGCGATGCCCCCGACAATCATGATTGGCCCAAGGGCGACCAAGATCAGCGGAGCCTTACTGCCCAGACGGATCGCCGATCCAAAGGCCAGCATGGTGACAAGGATGCCGATCAGGGACGTCGCCACCCCTCCCACGAGCATCCAGGCAATCTGGTTCTCTTTGCGCGCGTTCATCACGAACGCAATTCTATCACTTTAGAACTCAGAAGAGGTAGTCCAAATTGCGCTATCGTACGGAAGCGACGCCTGGCAAGATCACATCCGCGACCGCGTAGGAGCGTCGAATATCCTGCAAACACACCTTGGCACGATGGCCGATGAACTCTGCCCCATCGATCAACTCGACGAAGTAGCCACCGTCCGTCCAGCCGACGATCCGATTTACATTGTCGAAAGCCGACCGACGCACGTTGCACTCCAAGACCTGTGCCCGCCGATAGCCCATCTGCAGCCGCTCGAATTCCTCGATCGTGCCGGTCGAGATCTCGTACTCCTCGTACTCCATGTCGAAGTTGGCGCGGATGAATATCCCACGGCGCATCTCATGCTCAAGCTCTTCGACGTTCTCCCCGTCCAGTCCAATGAGAGCCTCGACCACGGCTGGATGGCACTCCACCAGGAACGCATTTCCCGCTTCGTTCATCTTGCGCCACATATCACGCTCGATCCACAGGCTAACCGTTTCCTTGCTGGAGATTCGACCCACCCCCTCGCACATTGGGCAAATCTCGGTGATTTCCTGGGTCACCGATTCACCGGTTCGCTTTCGCGTGATTTCCACCAATCCAAGCGATGAGACCCTACCTACGCGGGTACGCGCCCGGTCTTTCGTCAGGCCATCGGAAAAGTGGGTGATGATCTTCTTCTTGTCATCGGCGTTCTCCATATCGATGAAGTCGACGACGATGATGCCACCCATGTCTCGAAGCCTCAGCTGTCGCAAAGCTTCATCGGCCGCTTCCATGTTCGCCTTGAAGATCGTCTCATTGAGCGATGTTGTGCCAACCTGTTTGCCGGTATTAACGTCGATCGCGGTGAGGGCTTCCATCTCATCGATGACCAACGATCCGCCGGACCGCAGCGGCACCTTGTGTTGTAGCAGCCGCTCCAGTTCCTTCTCAATGCCGAAATGGTCGAAAATCGGCTCTTCAAGATCGTAAAGATGGATCTTCGCTCGCATCGTCGGCGCGACCATGTCTGCCATCAGGTGGACCTTTTCGTATTCGTCCGGGTCGTCGATGATCATCCCGGTGATGTCGTCCCCAAACATATCGCGAACCGTCCGGAACAGCAGCGTCTGATCCTTGTGAACGCAGGCAGGAGCTCGCAGCCGCTTGGCCGTCTTCATGACGTCTGACCATAGGCTCTGCAGGTAGGCGATGTCGGCCTTCAACTCAGCTTCGGTTCGGCCCTCGCATTCCGTACGGAGAATGAGTCCAAACCCAGAGGGAACGATCACATCACCCAATGTGCGCAGCCGCTCTC
>JADZBW010000151.1 GCA_020851885.1 Fimbriimonadaceae bacterium
CAACGCAACATCGGCAACCGTCATCCCATAGTTAGCCAATTTCGCCCGGTTGGGAGTGAGCCTCAGTTCAGGCTTACCTGGCTTGGACGAAATGTCGGCGTTGATGACGCCCTTGATCGCACCCGAGTCCAGCCTTCGCTTGATTGCCGCCGCCGCATCGATAGCGAGGATGCGTTCTTCCGATGCGAAGGACATTTGGATGGGAGCGCCAAAGCCCTGGCCGTTATTTGCGGCAACCTTGATTGTCGCGCCCGGAATTCGACCGATCATTTCGACCAGGTCGGCGGCGACCGCCTGGTCACCCCGCGTTCGCAGCTTGACCCCGGGTTTGTTTCCAATCAGGGCCTTCTTGTCATACAAGGAGACCGTGATACGGGCGTACTGAGCGCCTTGGTTGCTCGTATCGCCGAAACCTCCAGAGCCAAGAGTTCCCACCTGACTCAAGACATACTTCGCATCAGGGTGCTTTTGGGCGATGGCTTCTACCCGATCGACCACGCGTTGGGTACGCGCCAAGCTCGATCCGGGAGGAAGCTGCACGTCGATCTGGACTTGTCCACCATCGCTTTGTGGGAAGAACTGGAATTTGAAGACCGCCTCTTTCTTCCAACTGGCGTACATCGAACCCGTGATGGCGGCCGCCGGGAACACGAGCCCAAAGAGGATCCCGCCGAAAATGTGCACCGGTCGGAACGTCTTTCGGATCAAGTTGACCACGAGGACGATCACCCCGATCACGATCGAAACCATCATCAAGGGTTGTCCGACCTTTGCGGCGGCAGCGGCATTGGGCATGAAACTCCCGCCAATGAACATGAACACGCCGAACAAGACCACGTTGCCCGAAATGAACACGAACCACCGATGAGCGAGCGCCCATTCCAGGATTCGACGGTAGAAGTTCTCGAACTTACCGAAGAGTCGCTCGAATCCTCGGGCGAAACCCCCTGCCGGATGCTCGACGTCCTCCCCCTTTCGATACCATCGGCTTGCCAGCATGGGCGTCACCACGAAGGACACAAAGAGCGAGAAGATGACGCAGGCCGCAAAGGAGAATGCCAAGGGTCGGAAGAACTCGCCGACGATTCCACCCATGAATCCAATAGGCAGGAAGACCACGACGTCGGCCATCGTGATCGCGATCGCCGCCAAGCCGATCTCGCCGCGACCGTTGCGCGCCGCGTCCTGGGGGTCCTCACCCATTTTCAGATGCCGATAGATGTTTTCAAGAACGACGATCGCGTCATCGACCAACACGCCAACGGCCAAAGACACCGCCAGGAGCGTCATGTTGTTGAGGGTGAAGCCCATCAGCTTCATGGCGATGAACGTCGCGAAGATACAGAGGGGGATCGCAATGGCCACGATCAACATGCCCCGGAAATTGTGAAGAAATAGGTAAACGATTCCCGTCACAAGCATGATGCCCAGGAAGATCGAGATCTTCAGGTCTTCAAGGGAGCTTTCGATCTGCGTCGCCTGGTCGAACGTTTTCGTAAACGTCAGACCGTACTGCTTGCTCATCTGGTCGGCCAGCGCTTCGGCGGCCTTTGAGATCTGGACGGCATTGCCCTCCTTCGTCTTCTGAACGACCAAGACGATCGAGTCTTCGCCCGCCAGTCGCGAGTAACGACGCCGCTCGACCGACGTATCGACGATCGTCGCCACGTCGGATAGCTTGACCATTTTCGGCTGGGAGTCCATTCTCTGCTGGTCCCGCACCGTGATCACCGTTTCGAGAATGTCCTCGACTTTCTTATAGGCGGCGGGGACGCGAACCGACACTTCCTGATCGCCCTGGACAATTCTTCCCGAAGGTAGGTCCTGTGAGCTATTGCGGACGGCGTTCAGGACATCGCTGGCGCTAATGCCATAGGCGGCCAAGCGGTCAGGCCGAATCTGAACCTGCACTTCGCGTTCGTCGCCACCGGTCACGGAGGCGGAGCCAACGCCCGGAAGCTGGGCGAATTTGTCCGCGAGGACGTTATCCGCCATGTCCCGGAGTTCTTGACCGGTCATTCGCTTGCTGCTTAGCGAGTAGAACAAAACGGGCTGGCTGCCTGCATCCAGCTTGGTGATCGTCGGCTTCTGCGCGTCGTCTGGCAATGCGTTGGCCACTTGGTCGACCTTGGAGCGAATGTCGTTCAGCGCGGCATCGATGTTGGTGCCAAGCTCCAGAGAAACCGTGACGCTGGAAATGCCTTCTTGGGAAGAACTGGTGACTTCACGAAGTCCGTTGACTCCAGAAACGGCCTCTTCCAACTTACGTGAAACTAACTCAGCAACCTCTTCCGGGCCGGCACCGGGATAGACGGTCAGAATGGTGACCACTCCGAACGAGACGTCGGGGTTCTGCTCGACGCGCATGCTCTTGATGGCAATGTTGCCCATCAAGAGGGCGGCGAGCATCAGCATCAGGACGAAGACCGGACGCTGAATGGCGATCTTTGTCAATCCCACGGGTTAAGCTCCTTCCGTCTTGGGTTTGTCACCCTCGAGTTTGATCTTCGATCCGTCATCGAGCGAATTCTGGCCCGCCACAATGACCCGCTGGTTTGCGGACAGGCCTTCGACCTGTATGACGCCGTCGGTCTTGAGGCCGGTGGTTACCGGGACGGCCTTGGCGATTGCTCCATCGACGATGAAGACGACGTCCTTTCCGTTGCGCTTCACGATCGAGGTGACCGGAACCGTCGCCGCATTGGGCACGGTACGCAGGGTGATCATGCCGGTAGCGTACATTCCGGGTTTCAGAGCCGCTGTATCACCCGTGAAGGCGATACGCACGTGGAAGAGTCGTCCAACGGATTCGCCGGTCGGGCTGATTGCCTTCACGACCCCAGAGAAGGTCATTTCATTCAAAGCGGAGACCTTGATCGCCACGATGGCCCCTTTAGCGACCTTCTCGATGTTGGTCTCCGGAACCTCGCCTTCGAAGTAGCTGCCTTCCCTGCCAACGATGCGGGCCACCGGAGTGCCCGGGCCCACAACCGCGCCGGGCTGGATGGGGTTGCCGGCGATCTTGCCCATGAACGGCGCTTTGATCACCGCTTCGGAGATCGCCTGGCGAGCAATGATGACCTGCGCTTGCGCCGATTGGAGCTGAGCCCGGGATGAGTTGACTTGGGCACGAGCGGCTAGCACCTGCTCGTTAAGATTGACATCGAGCGATTGCTGAGCCTGAGCATTCTTGAGGGACTCCTCCGCTTGCCTAACGGCCTCCCGCGCCACTTCGATATCTTCAGGCCGCGTGCCATTCGACAGGACCAGCTGCTGTTGGAGAGCCGCGTTGTAGGCGGCCAAAGACTGGTTGTAGACGTTTTGCGCCGCCTCCAGTTGAGTCCGGGCCACGGCGCCTTCTTCGACGAGCTTCGTGTATCGATCCAAGTCCTTTTGCGCCTTGTCGAGATTCGACTTGGCTTGTCGAACGGCCCATTCGGCCTGTACGCGATCTTCGGTGCGAGCGCCCTTGATGGCCTTGCCCAGCTGGGCTTTGGCGCTTCTCAACGCGGCTTCAGCCTGGCGAACTTGCGATGCCGTCTTCGTTGGCTGAATGCGGGCATTTTGGAGAGCCTGCGAAAGTGCCGCATTGGCGGATTGAGTCCCAGCAAGCGCCGTTTGAACACTCGCGAGCGCCTGGCTGAGCTGGGCATTCAAGGAGGTCGTATCCTGCACCGCGATCGTCTGACCTGGGGTCACCGGGTCGCCGTCTTTCACGAAGACCGAGACGATTCGACCGCTTTGCTTCGCCCCAATCTGGGTGTCTGAAGCCGTTGTGACCTGCCCCGTGATCTCGAGGTTCTCCGTAAGCGTCTGAAACCCAACTGGCTGGGCGGTGACCGTGACGACCGGGTCACTCACGAGCTCTTCAGTTCTCTTTGCCTGCTTCTGGGCCCCCCGATCCACGCAGCCACCGGCCACCAGGACGACACCCGCCATGCCAATCAATGCAAATCTCCTCAATTCCTTCCTCCAATCGCTTGCTGCAACTCATCGGATCCAACGGCTCTCTGCAACTCAGAATATGCCGTCCAGTAGTCATATCTCGCCAAAACCAGGCTGTTGCGGGCCTGCGTTAACTGCGTCAAGGCGTCGGTGATTTCAATCGTGATGCCCGCCCCTTCCGCAAGCCTCACTTTTGCGATTCGATAATTCTCTTCGGCGGAGGCCGTCTGGCGCTTGGCGACATCCAGTCTCGCCTTTGAATTCGACATGTTGGTCATCGCCTGTCGGACCTCAAGCGAGATGCCAAGGCGCACCTGTTCCAATTGAGTCTTCGCCGACTCCTCGTCCTGGCGGGCTTGCTTGACTTGGGCACGGGTAACTCCGGAGTCGAAGATCGGGAAGTTCAAGGTCAAGGTACCGGTGGTCGATTCATCTCGCGAACTGAAACCTTTCGCATCGATGTTTCGCAGGTAGTTGATCGCGAGATTCAACGAAGGGTTCTGTCCCCGCTCGGTCGCCTGTCGAATATAGGCGAGGGCAAGCTGGGTCTTCTCCAATGCCTTGGCCTCTGGCCGGACCTTCTGAGCCGCCCCATCGATCGTCGACGGATCGACCGAGGGCATTGCCGGCAGATTGTCCACGTGAACCGTTTGAAAATCAGTCTCGATCGGTCTCCCCCGCGCATTATTGAGGACTTGCTTTGAGAGGTTCACCTGATTTTGCGCAGTCAACAAATCGGATTGCGTCTGCGCAACCTGGGCTTCGATTCGAATGACGTCGATCTTCGCCTTGGTTCCCTGCTCCAGTTCAACTTTGACGTTCTTCAGTCGCTCTTCGGCTTCTTGAACGGCCAGCTTCGCAACCCCCACCTGATCTTCCGCACGGAGGATGTTCAAGTAAGACCTTCGAACGTTTAGCTTCACATCGTTTCGGGTGGCATTGAGAGTTTCTTCACTGGCCACCAGATTCGCCTTCGAAGCCTGAACGATTCGACCGACGTTCCCGGAGATATCGATGGGGAGTTGCAGACTGGCGGCGACGTTTTTCGCATCGATCGGCTGGGTCACGATGGTGGCGCTGCCAAAGTTGGCCGTGGACTCTTTGTCGTACCTCGTATAGGTCCCGCTAATGGCAACACGCGGACCAAGTTGGCCTTCGTTCTCATGAATCTTCTGGCGATTCTTTTCGATGACCGCCTTCTGCTGTCGAATGCTGAATGCGTTCTGGACGGCGATGGATACCGCGTCATCCAACGAGAGCGGTGCGTTGCCCTGCAGGATGGCCAGGGATGCGAATGGGATAAGGAACATCATGATGTTGCCGCCTCCGAGCTCTCCAGCTTATCGAGGGTCTGGACGAACTCGTCGATAAACTCCCTTGCCGAGTCGATCTTGAAGAGCATCACTCCTGGGTGGACGGGATGGCGCATGACCATCAGTTTGTCGCCGGCCTGTATACCAAATTCTTCTCTCGCTTCGGAAGGAATGACCACTTGGCCCCGTTCACCCACGGTCTATGAGCAGATAAAGCAGTCGGAAAGACAATGGTTACTTGGATTTGACATGGGAACTTCTCAAGAAAATCATAC
>JADZBW010000152.1 GCA_020851885.1 Fimbriimonadaceae bacterium
ATCCAGACGGTCACCCGATGGATGCAGCAACAACCGTACCTCCATCCGGTCCAAATGGGGGTGATGGGCGGCAGCTATGGCGGTTACATGACCAATTGGGTCATTGGCCACACTCACGAGTATAAGGCGGCGATCACCGATCGCTGCGTTTCCAACATGATCTCGATGGCGGGCAACAGCGACTTCCCCTTCAACAAGGACGGATACTTCAAGGGAGTGGCTTGGGGGACCTACGACAAAATCAAAGATCTGTGGGAGCAATCGCCCATCGCCTACTTCGAGAATGTTGAGACGCCGACTTTGATTATCCACTCGGTCGGCGATCTGCGCTGCAATATCGAGCAGAGCGAGCAGGTCTTCACGGCGCTGCAGCAGCAAGGAATCGAGTCGCGACTTGTGCGCTATCCGGTGACGACGTCGCATGGAATGTCGCGCAATGGCCCACCGGATTTGAGGCTGCATCGGCTGGGAGAGATCACCAACTGGTGGGAACGCCACCTGAAGTAGGGAAGGTGAACCATGAACGGTTTCTTGATTTTGACGTTCTTCCCCATTCTCCTTGCGGGAGGCCAACGGGCCCAGGCTCCTAAAGACTATGTCCAAGGGGAGTCGAAGTGGCGCCGGGAAATGGAAGCCGCCCTCAAGGCGGACGAAGGGTGGCTCAGCGTGGCCGGACTCTATTGGCTAACGCGGGGAGTCACCACCCTTGGGACAAGCGACAAGGCAGACATCCAGCTTCCCAAAGGATCTGCGCCGGCGAGGGTCGGTCGCTTCGACTTTCACGATGGCAGGGTCACGCTTATCGTCGAGGTGCCGGCGCGTGTCGACCTGAAAGGTCGAGCAGGGACTCCCATCCAGAACCACGTGATGGTTCCCGACGAGGATCGCGTGTCCATTGGTTCGGTGACCCTCATGGTCATCAAGCGCGGCGATCGGACTGGGGTGAGACTCTTCAATCGCAACTCCAATGGTCTGAAGGAATTCAAGGGAATGCGGTGGTTTCCCGTGGACCCCACGCTTCGGATTACCGCCGAGTTCGTGCCTTACAACCCTCCCAAGACCATGATGATCACCAATGTGCTGGGAGATACTCGGGTCGCGGATTGTCCCGGGTACGTGCAGTTCACCCTTAACGGGAAGACTTGCCGATTGGAGGCTGAGCCAGCGGGTAAGGGGCTCTTTTTCAATTTCAAAGACAAGACGACGGGCAACACGACCTACCCAGCCGGTCGGTTTCTCGATGCCGACGGTCCGAAGGCTGGCAAGGTCATCCTCGATTTCAATCGAGCGGTGAACCCGCCATGCGCCTTCACGGCTTTTGCCACTTGCCCCATGCCGCCCAAAGGGAACACTTTGCCGGTGGCGATCGATGCCGGAGAAAAGACCCAGCACCCTGGCTAGACATACGGGACCCAATGAGATAAGGGAAGCGATCGCTTCCCGACTCGCATGATTGGTCGGCCACAACCACTTTCCGGAAGGAAACAAGGGCTGGGCGCTGAATACTACTCCCCGTGGTCTCTCTTTCGATTGTCCTCTGCCTGATCGCGCCCGCCGATCTGCCCTCTATTGCCGATGCAACCAAGGGCCTGACCAAGAAGGATGGGCTGATTGAGAGCTTTGTCGATTCGTCCAAGGGTCGCGTCTTGCTCAAGTTCGGCAGACCCAATGACGATTCCGGCACCGTCGGGGAATATCTGTATGCGGACTCCCTCGCTTCCGGATTGGGAGCGAATGCGATTGGGTTGGACCGTGGGGAGGATGGTTCCAGCTATGTTTTGCGATTTCGGGTGCGCGGTGAGAAGTTGGTCGTCGAAGCGATCAACACCGCCTATCGCGCGAACACGGCGAACCTCGACGAGCAGCGAGCCACCGAGCGTTCCTTCCCGACAAGCGTCCTTTGGGCAGGACCTCTGACCGGACGGGACCCAGATGGAACCTGCGTCGTCGATTTCACAAGCTTTGTCGTTCGCGACGCCCATCGAAGCGGCGATACCTTGGGTGCCTATAGCTTGGATGCGGCGAGGAGCTTCTTGATGCCCGAGTCTTGTCTGGCATTTCCCGACAATCTTGAATTTGACGCCCAACTGACCTTTCAGAGCCCCAAGCCATCTCCAGGGGTGGGTGAAGTCAGCCCCGATGCGAGGTCGGTCACGCTGATTCAGCATCATTCGCTGGTGCGTTTGCCGGACGGCAACTTCAAACCGCGCGAACTGGATGTCCGATCGGGCTTCTTCGGCATGACGGTTTTCGATTTCGCAGCGCCATTGGCATCCTCGCCGATCAAGAAGCTGATTGCCCGCCATCGCCTCGAAAAGACAGATCCGACCAAGGCGCTCTCCCCGGTCAAGAAGCCGATTGTCTACTATCTGGATCGCGGAGCGCCTGAGCCCGTACGCTCGGCTTTGCTGGAAGGCGCCCGTTGGTGGTCCGCCGCGTTCGAAGCCGCGGGATTCCAGGACGCATTCAAGGTGGAAGTGCTGCCGGAAGATGCCAATCCTCTAGATATTCGCTACAACGTCATCCAGTGGATTCACCGCTCGACCCGCGGATATTCGGTTGGTGGCTCGATCACAGATCCGCGTACCGGTGAAATCGTCAAGGGGATGGTGCGACTGGATTCATCTAGAATTCGCCAGGACCTTCTCATCTTTGAAGGCCTCACCGGCGCTGGCGATGCCTTGACTGGCAAGCCAGGCGACATGACAGTTCCCGGATTGGCCCGAATCCGGCAGTTGGCGGCCCATGAGGTCGGGCATACCCTGGGGCTCAAGCATAACTTTGCCGGAAGCACTTGGGGCGGACGAGCATCGGTGATGGACTACCCCGGCCCCAAGATCGGCCTCAATCCGGACGGCAGCTTGGACTTCTCGGATGCCTATGGAGTCGGGATCGGAGCATGGGACAAGCTGGCGATTTGGGCCGGGTACTCGGATAGCACCGAAGCCGAACGAAATAAGCGATTAGCCGCCATCCACACGGGCGAAGCGGTCTATCTGACCGATGAAGACGACCCACCCATGGGTGGAGCCGACTGGCGATCGAGCAGATGGGACAACGGAAACGACCCGATTGTCGGTTTGAAAAACACGCTGGCGATTCGGCGGGCAGCCTTGACGAAATTC
>JADZBW010000153.1 GCA_020851885.1 Fimbriimonadaceae bacterium
CGCGATGGTTCGCCATTTCGCCGAGGAGCCGTATTCCTCATACGCGATTCCGGCAAGGGTGTCGCGTGGCTTGACCATTCTTCGTTTCATGCCATTGTCGGCGTAGCTGGTTGGGTTGGTGCCTGGCTTCTCATTCTCGTCGACCGCTTCCATCAAGGTCATGTTCGCAAGGGCGCGCACCGGGACGCCGTTATGACGGAATAGGGTGAAGCGAATGGAGAGACTGGTTATTGCCGCCTTGAACTGCCAGTTGTCGCCCCATTCGAAGAGGATGAATGGGGGCCGCGCCTTCTTGGTCTTAACATTTTTCTGGTTGGGGTCGATCAGACATAGCTTGAAGAGCTTGTCGGTGAATTGACGCACATCGCCTAGCGGATCCTCGAAGACGTCGAACATGAGTTCCACGGTCATACTGCGCGCGCCGCCGCCCGTGAAGTCCATTTTGGGAACGTTCTTGCCAACGACCGGTTTGGCCTGCCAGTTATTGGTTTTGGCGATTGTGTACTCAGAAGGGTTGAAGAGGCATTGTAACTTCTCCTTGCTGTACATGTTGGTGATCGTGGCTTTCGTTAGGCTCATCGTTCTCTCTCGTTATTTGTGACCTGCCCTTTGGGCTTCGAATGCAATGCGACGTTTTAGAAGGCTCCAAACCTCGTTGGCTAGCAAGTTGATTTCGCTGCCCGGCAGCCCAGTGTCCTTCTTTTCAGCGGCTTCTGCCGCCTTTGACGATCCACCGTCGGTAGAAGCCCCGCCTCGGGGAGTTTCACCCGTTTGAACGGCCAAGGGATCCGTGCCAATCGAGGGGCCCGGGATCGGCTTGTGAGGGGCGACCAACATCTGGGGAGGTTTGAGGCCCGAAGAGGTCGTGCGATCTGCGGGCATCTCCGCCAGTTTGGGTTGCGGCGCGGCCTCCTGAGACTGCGGCTTCGGCGCGGGAGTCTGGGCAGGTCGAGGCGTCAGAGGCATCGGAGGCGCGGTTTTGGGCGGCGCTTTGGGACCCTCTACAACCACTGGATGAGCTATCGGTTGGGAAGTCTTGCTTTCTTGTTTTGGTGCGACCGCTCCAAGCGGTTTGCCTGCAGGCTTTTCCGGAGCAATGGTGATGTGAGGTCGGATCGTCGTTGGACTGCTCAAATGGGCGGGTTGCATACCGGTGGCGCCTTGCGACTTCGGGGGAGTGTCTGCCTCTGTTGCGCCCATTGAAATGGCGGGCATCGTGCCCGAAATCGGCGCGGCTCTCCCCGATGGCCTGATGAAGCGTGGAATGCTGCCTGCGCCTTGTGGAGCGCTGCCTACGGATGGCGGTCTAGGCGCGGTTGCCGATTGCCCGACGCCACCGATAGGCGACGGCGATGCCAATGCGGAACCCGCCAACATCGGCAGTGCCGACATGGCAAGATTGTTTTTAACTGGACCAGGCAAGATCGGAATTTTGGGAGCAGCGGTTCGGGCGATGGGTGCGGCGGCATGGGTCATACCATCTCCCATCGTCCCTGACCGAATTCCCTTGTTCAGCATTGAGGCAAGGGCGGAACCGGCTCGCTCATAGTCTGGAGAAGAACGTCGCCAAGAGCCCAATTCCGGCTTGGCATCGATTCCATGGAATCCTGGCAACATGCGATTTCTCAGATTGAAGAACGCGAGTGGTGAAAGGAGCGGCGCCCTAGGCATGAACTCAGTCGAAATGCGGGAGTGTATTTCTTGTTCAAGATCGGGGGTTGTGCTGAAGGTCTCCGATAAGTAGATCGGAAGGCCAAGGTAATCGATAAACCTCATTCGCCTGCCCGGCTCATCCGCTGGCTGCCCGATCCCGCCTTGGGGCAGAAGATCAGGGTTTTGGGAACCTCGTCGCCTCCCCGGCCTCGATACCGGCGTGAGGGCGGCAGGGAGCCTCCGAACCGGTGGCGTGCCGCCGTAGTAGTCGTTGACCATCTTTACCGATCGATGGGGGTCGACCATCTTTCCGGCGCCAAACCCCATCTGCGCAAGGCCGGAAATCAAGTTGGGCGTTAATCGTAGGTTCACGGCGCCGCGCGTCAATTGGCGCGGGTCCATTGCCGGATACATGGCCTTGGATCCCGGCGGCAGGGTTGTGGCAAGCGTCGCCAGGCTCTCGAAATCCAACTGCTGAGAGCCCTTCGCCATATCTCGCCAATCAAGTTTCAAAGCGGACGCGGAGCCGGGCGCCACCACCGACATCGGCGGGGCAATCAAGGTCAGTTGCCCATAGAGCGGGTCGGCCACCTTCTCCGCTGCCACGCCATCCTCGCCTTGGGGAGCGGTTCTTTGCGGTGGCATGAATAGCGGCAGCTCGGAAGGGGCAAACTTCGGAAGGATATCGGTGCGTATCGGTTCGTTCCAGGTCGCCGGGGATGCCGTGCGATCGTCGATCAACTTCTGACTTGCCGCCTGAGCCGCCAGGCCATAGGTCAATGGGCGACCCTGTCGACCAGGCTGCGTCGCGCCTTCGCGTTCGATGATCTGCTGCTCGATCAACGTCTCCCGGACTGGAGAGCCCGGCAGGCTTAGTGATGTGCCATCGCCTTCTGGTGTGGCCAAACCAATCAGCCGGGCAGTGAATCCCCGATTGTTCTGGGCGAGGAACTGTTCCGCTCGACTGACGGGTGGCACCGAGATTTCGGTGCGGGCCTTCCGAGGGCCGCGTATGCGCTCGGCGGTTCGCAGGATATGGCTTAACTCGAGCCCAGGTTTGTCGTCGTCTTGAGCCTCAGGGGCCTCGTCGAACTGATTCCGTTCATCCGATTCCAACGGCTTTGGTTTGGCCAAATCTTTCGCGGGAGGCTCGACTTCCTTGACTTTGGCGGGAAGCTCGCGTTGGTCGGTGTGCAGCCAATTCAAAAAGCCCTGAACGTCGGATCCAGCAATCTCATGTCGCCGTAGAGACTCACCGACCGTTTCTTGCTCAAGCAAGCTCGAACGGTTGAAGAGGCGCGAGGTGACCTCACCCAGAAACGCGGTGATACGACCCACCGAGGCGGGAGGTCGAAGCATCGAGTTCTGAGCGGCAGCGTTCATTTAGCGATTGGTCCTCGCCACCAAACCCTCATGGGCGAATTCCAGAGTTTCAATCGCCACTGCCCCCGCGGATGCCTTCAATTCGGGTCCCGTCCACTTGACCGGATAGGCGTTCATAAGGTGGTATTTCATCACCGGCTTGCCCGTGGGATCGTAAACCGTGATCGTCACGTTCTTGCGTTTATGGGCGCCCTGAGGTCCTTTGGCATACCAATCCATGGTGTCGCAGTACCACTTGAAAAGGTCTCCTCCCGGATCCAAGCCGCGCTTCAACGTGATGTTGGAGTACTTGGTGCGTACGGGCAACTTGTGGGTGTAGGTGTTAAGTCCACCTTCCATGTACTCGTAGGTCTCGGTCTCCATTGTGATGGCGGAGCATTCGTCGAAACTCGCCACCTCGAGCCCATCGATTTCAACCCAGAAACTGAGCCCGATGAACGCGTCTTTTCCTTTCCTTTCGTCTTGTCCTGCCATGCTACTTCTTGCCCCTTTTAGCGATGCCCTCCATCATGCGAAGCTGGTTCTCCATCCCCGCAAACACCTCCATATGCCTGGCCATAGCTGCGGCTTCGTCTTCGCCCTTCATAAGCGGGAATGCACCGCCCATGTCCACGGGCCGCCAGTTGCCGGAGGCATCGACAAAGCCTTGGAGGTCTTCCTTGTAATAGTAACCCTGCTTTGGCATTGAATCTCTGTACTTTGCGAGATCTTCATAGGTCTTGGAAGTAATGTTTTTGGCGTTGTTTTTCGCTTCTTGGAGGTTCTTCGCCGATGCCACGAGGTCCTCTTCTGTAGACCCCGGTTTGAGCACGGTTGCTCCCTCGTCGGCAAAGCCACCCTTGACCTCTTCCATCGCAAAGCCAACCTTCTTTTCGCCAGCGTCGATCTTGCCAAGAACCTTCGGCCCGATTCCTGTCTTTTCGCCAGCGATGGCCGCTCCAAGTTCGTGCTCCATTTCGGCCGTTAACCTTTCTGGATAAACCTTCACAATCACATCTCCCGAATGGCCCGGGATCTGCGTCTTGAAGACTCCGCAACCCTCGTTCCCGGCCAGGCTTCCCTTATAGCCTGCGCTTTGGACGGCGGTTGTGCTATCGAGAGGGCCGAGCGGTTTCGTGGCAGACCCTTTTGCCATCTTGGAGGCTTGATGTATATTCACGGCTGCTGGCAGGCTTGGCTCGGGAGTAACGCTTCCGCCACCCGGTTTGGTGCTCGGCGGCAGGCTGTCAGGTGGTTTGGATGGGGGACCCTCGGGAGGCTTTCCACCGCCACCACCCGGCTTTGGCTCCATCGGACCCGAGTTAGGTGTCGGCGATTTGACCTCTGGTCGCCACGCCCCGGCCGGGTTGGTTTCGGAAGCATTGCGTATCTTCGGCAAAGTCTCCTTGACCTCGCTTCGGAAGGCATCGTACGTCTCCTTGAGGAAGTTCTCATCGACGAAGCCGGTGGGAGCTTCGTCCAGATGGGTCACGCCTGGGAAGCCACCAGTCTCCATGTGGGCAGATCGGGCTCGCTTATAGATGTATGCGGAGAGCCCTTCAAAGTAGTCCAGCTTTGCGCTCTTGATACCCGCCTTGCGGGCGGCTGCCGTGTAACGGTTGATGTATTTGAAGAGTTCGTATTCACGACACGCTTTACCGATATCGCCACCGCAAGATGAGATCGTATGACTGATCATCTCCAATTGAGACATAGCCCCTTGGTAGATCTCGGAGGCCGCCAACTGTCCGCCCTTGAGGGCGCCTGGTCCAATGTAGGCCTCCGTGGAAAGGAAGTTGGCTTCCATCTGCTTTGCCGTGATCTCTTCGGCTTTCGCGATGGCTTCCGGAGAACCCTCCTTCATCTTGGCAAGCGCGGCAAGATCAGTATCGATCTCTTTCAGCAAGACGTCGCGACCCCGTTCATGAACGGTCTTGGCAAGCGCCTTCAAGTCCTCTACGGAGTACTTGACGCCCGTTGCTTTCATCAGTTCTTCAACTTGCTTGACGGCCGTGGCATCGTCCCCGGCATGCTCGATCATCTTGGCGAAGTTGAGCTTTTCGGCCTTCTCGGTGATGCGCCTGAGGATCTCGGTTCGCTTGGGCCCGGACACCAACTTTAACGCCTGC
>JADZBW010000154.1 GCA_020851885.1 Fimbriimonadaceae bacterium
ATTGTTGAGCATGATCGTCGTGATCACTTCGTGCCCACCACGATAAGCTTTGATCCAGCCGGCCGGGAACGCCCAAAGAGCGCCAGCGATCATCCCAACGAGCGTGACAAAGGCGATGCCAAGAACCCCCGGGACCTTGATCGCGATAAAGGCGCACGCACATGCGCCGACCGTCAATTGACCTTCGACTCCAATATTGAAGAGCCCCGCGCGGAGGGCCAGAAATACCGCGACTCCGGCAAGGAGCAGCGGCGTAGTCTCTCTGAGCGTTCCTGAAATTGCAGCGGGCGAACCCAGACTTCCTTTAAGGAGGTCTCTCATCGCACCAATGGGATCCGCGCCGGCAGCCAGGATTGCCACATAGATCAAGACCAGTCCCAAGATGGAGAGGATCGCGATACCGACGTTGCGCTTCATCCTGCCCCCACCATCAAGCAACCGATAGCATCTCGGTCCCGCTCGTCGCCGGGTTTCGGCTGGAAGAGTTCGCCTCGGTTCATGGCGACGATCCGATCGCAATGCTCTAGGAGTTCGTCGAGGTCGTAACTGACGACGAGTACGGCTGCGCCCTGCTCGCATGCGGACCGAAGTCCGTCGTAGACGTCTCTTGTGGCAGCCAGGTCCAAGCCCCTGGCAGGCTGAAACGCCAACACCAATCGAGGCTCGTTTTCCAGGGCTCTCGCCGCGACGAACCGCTGCTGATTCCCGCCGCTCAAACTCGCCATAGGATTGGCAAGTCCACCGTGTTTGGTGTGAAATCTCTCGGCGATCGCCTCTGCTCTGGTGCGACGCCCAGGCACGTCGATCGCCCCAGATAGAGCAAATGGCGGGAGCCGTTGGAGTCCGAGGGCCGCATTCTCCGCCAGAGACCACTCTTCGACCACCCCCTCTTCATGCCGATCCTCCGGAATCAGCCGGCATCCACGCTCGATGCGTTTGCTCGTCGGCAATTCCGAGAGCTCTTCCCCGTCGAGCCTCATCGAACCATGCAGGACCTTCGCGGTGCCGATCAAAGCGTGGATCAACTCTCTCTGACCGCTCCCATCCACGCCAGCAATGCCTACCATTTCGCCTTGCCGCAGCGTTAGATTCGCCGATTTCACCGCCTCATTGCCACGGACTCCACGAACCGTCAGATCTTTGATCACGAGAGCGGAGTCCCCGAGCTTGGGAGCGTGAGGCGGCTGGTCCTCCATCTTTCTCCCCACGATCCACTCCGCAAGCTCCACGGGATTGGTCTCCGCCACTGCCCGTTCCGCGACTTTCTTTCCCCCGCGCAGAACCGTCACTTGCGCGCAGTGATCGAAAACCTCAGGCAGGCGATGGGTCACCAAGATCACGGTATTCCCTTCCTGCGTTAGAAGTTGCAGACTCTGAAAGAGCGCTTCGCCATCGGCCGGCGAGAGCATTGCGGTGGGTTCGTCCAAGATCATGATCCTCGACTCACGCCAAAGCAACTTGAGGATCTCCAGCTTTTGCGATCCGGCCGGACTCAACTCGGCGGCGTTGCGATCCCAATGGAATTCGAACCCCATCTTCTGGGCCAAGGATTCGGCTCGCCGCGCCGCTTCGGGCCGATTCAGCCAAGGGCCGCCCTCGGCGCCCAGGATCAGGTTCTCCAGGCAGGTGAGATCGGGAATGATCCCATAGTGCTGGCTCACCATCCCGATTCCAAGGCGAATCGCCTGGGCCGAACTATTCAGGACCACCGAGGAACCCTCGATCTTAATCTGACCGCGGTCGGGAACCAACGCGCCATACAGGGCGCGCATGAGGGTGGTCTTGCCAGCCCCGTTCTCACCAACCAACGCGTGGATCGTGCCCGATTGAACTTGCAGATCGACCGAATCCAATGCCTGGACCAAGCCGAACTGCTTCGTTATGCCCGACATTTCGACGGCGATTGCCAATTTTAGGCGCCCATCCTCAACATGATTTCATAGAGGGCCGCCGTCGTCCATTCGCCGTGCCCTTCGTCCTCCAACAAGGACAGCAACTGATCGACCAATTGCGTGCCGGGAAGCGCGGCATCGATCGACTCGGCGGCGGCCAGGCAGTAGCCGAAATCCTTTCGTTGGTTCTTGACGCTAAATCCCGGACTCCAATCTTGGGCAAGGATCTTGGGACCGTAATTTTCGAACGCCCAACTGCCGCCCGCGCCTCCTCCGACGAGCTCACGGACTTGGGCAATATCGAGACCTGCTTTCTTGGCAAAGCTCAGCGCTTCGCATAGGGCCAGCAACGCCCCGCCGACGGCGATCTGATTGGCCATCTTCGCCATTTGACCCGCTCCGTGCCCGCCAACCCGCTCGATCTTCTTCGCATAACATGCGATCGACGGCCGCGCTTCCTCGATATCGGATGCGTGGCCGCCGCAGAAGACCGTCAGCTGTCCACGTTCCGCCCCCAAGCTGCCGCCTGTAACCGGGGCATCGACGAATCGGAAGGCCTTGGAGGCAAGCTCATCGGCAATCTGCTTTGCGCCTTGAGGAGCAATCGTGGAATGATCGACGAACAAGGTATTCGGAGCCGCCGCCGAAGTCAACGCCGCCAAGCAATCTCGGACGTCCTCGGTACGGTTGACGCACAGAAAGATCGTGGAGCAGCGTGTTCCAAGTTCTTCCAAGTTCGCGGCAACTTCGCAACCACGTCCTTTCAACGGCTCAGACTTGGAGGTCGTTCGATTCCAGACAACGACCTCGCGGCCCGATTTCAGCAGATGTCCCGCCATCGGTCCGCCCATCACGCCCAGCCCTACAAAACCCAATGATCCCTGATCCGACATCTCCGGCAGGGTACCCGCGAGAATGGGTAGGAGTCCTCCGCCACCGGTAGGCGCGGGATGTGTGGCCGTTGGGCAAGGCAACAACGGTTATCGATGCACAATTACACGCTTCAAGCGCAAAAACGAGCTTCTACTGCAACTGGATTTCGTGAAGTTCCCCATTGGGCAGAAATTCTCGAAAAAAAGTGCTTGGCTAATTGCAGAATTTGATGTACGTTTAATTCGCCTCTCCTTGAGGTTTGGGGATTTCGAAAGAGCCTTCAAGCTCCTAGAGTCATTTGTATTTGCCATGTGGCCTCCCCGGCGGTTTGGCGGGGGTGCCGGAATTTTATTGAAATCATTAGCCAACACAGAGGTTGCCGGTTCGCAAGAATCTGCAGCCTTTTGTGTTTTTGGCGGGTTCCACCCTCGGTCGTAACCCGAACATTGCCGTTATCGACCAGGTGCTCCCACGGCGGTCCAAACAAAATCGATCGCCCAGCGTGCCTCTTTCACGGCAATTTCAGGACAGCCCTTCATCGATACGGATCTTGGCGCCCTGAGCATGGGCATGAAATCCCTCCATCGCTCCAAAGACCTCGATCGTCTCCGCAATCGCGCCAAACTCCGCCTCCGACATCTGAACTAGACTCTGAATCTTCACGAAGTCCAAGACGCTCACCGGAGAGGCAAACCGAGCGGCGGTGGCGGTCGGCAGAGTATGGGAGGGCCCCGCGGCATAGTCTCCCGCGCTTTCAGGAGTCCACTCGCCGATCATAATGCACCCGGCGTTTCGGATCTGCCCTAGCCAAGCATCCGGATACTCCACCGCAAGGCTCAAGTGTTCGGGGGCGATTAAGTCAACCAGCTCACAGGCCTCATGGCGATCGCGGGCTACAAAGACCGCACCAAGGGCGGCCATCGCTTCTCTCATCGTCGCCTCCCTCGACGCACCGGTCAATTGAAGCTCGATCTCCTCCATCACTCGACGAGCGGCATGCTGCGAAGTACTGACGAGATAGCCCGAATTGTCGGAGGCATGTTCGATTTGGGTCAGAAAGTCGGCAGCGGCAAAGCGTGGATTGGAGGAATCGTCGATTAGGACACAGACCTCGCTGGGCCCAGCATAGCCGTCAAGGCCAACGCTTCCCCAAAGCTGACGCTTCGCCTCATTGACATACCGATTCCCGGGCCCTACCACCTTGTCGACACGGCTCAGGGTCTCCGTCCCCAAAGCCATGCCGGCGATCGCCGCCGCGCCGCCTACCTTCAGGATCTTGGCCACGCCGCAATATCGGGCGGCATAGAGAACGCTGGGCGCCAGCGTTCCATCCTTTCGTGCGGGGGTTGAGACCGCCACATGATTGACTCCTGCCACCTGGGCAGGCACGACGTTCATGACGACCGAACTTGGATAGGTCGCGTTCCCACCGGGAACGTACACTCCAACGCGAGCGAGGGGACTCATTCGCTGTCCCAGCCGACTGCCTTCTGGGGCCATATTCCAAGTCCAACGATGGTTCGACACGTGATGCCTTGGCTGCCCCTCCCGTCGTCGCTCATCGCTGGACTGGAATTCCTCTTCCATCCATCCGGCTACCATCGCCGCCAATTGGCGCTCGTGAAAGGACTTAACCCGCTCGATAGCATGGTCGATCGCAAAACTCTGCTCGACCGGCGGCATCGCCTCATCGATCTCCTGGGCCGTTGCATAAAGGCTGGTGAGAGTTGGCGCATCAAACTGTCGGGCGCTTTCTAACAGGGCCAGATCGCCACGCTTGCGAACGTCGGCAATCATCCGCGCGACCACGGTTGAGACTTCCTCTTCGTAGCGAATACCGCGTGAAGCCAGATAGGGTCGCGGATCCTCTTCCTCACAAAGGAAGACGCGCATCATCAGCTCCCGATCATTCCCTTGGCTCGCTGCAATCGATTTACCATCCGCTCGACGCCGAGCACGCTCATCAACTCAAAGAGCCCGGGACCAACCGTCTTGCCGGTCAAGGCAACCCGGGTCGGATGGACGATCGGCCCGATCTTCTCAAATCCGTGTTTCTCGGCGAACTCTTTGACCATTGATTCGCACCACTCGACGGACGAGGAACCCGTATTCGGCTCCCGCAAGGAACTCAAACGTCCCAATAGGAAATCAAACAAGGCGCGCACATGTTCCTGGCCAAACCACTTGTCAACTGCCTTCTGATCGAATGTGACCTCATCGACGAGAAAGAACTCGCAAGCTTCGCCAAAATCGGCAAGGGTCTGCACGCGCTCTTGCTCGAGCTTGACGCAGGCTAACACATAATCCCGGTTCACGGCGGCCGCTTCCTGTAAGCGCTTCAACTTCGCCCAAACATCCGCGCCGATTACCGGGGCCTTATTCGGCATCGGGTTTTCTTCGACGTAATTCATCCAATACTCACGG
>JADZBW010000155.1 GCA_020851885.1 Fimbriimonadaceae bacterium
AGATGATCGTGGCGATCAGTGAGCCCCATGGGCCAGGGCAAAAGCCCTCCGAGGGCGCCGCTTACTACTCGAAAAATTGCTCGCCCTGCCATGGCCCCAAGGGCGAAGGTGGAGCCGCGTATCCCCGTCCGCTGGTCGGTACGCGCACCGTTGCCGAACTTGGGAAGTACATCTACCAGTCGATGCCACCTGGACCCAAAAAGACGCCGATCGACCAGGCGAACCTTGTCGCCGAGTACATCCACGGCGCGTTCTACTCACCGCTTGCCCGGGAGCGCAACCGACCCGCGAGAATCTCGGTTGCCCGGCTGACCGTACGGCAGTTTAAGAACGCGGTCGCCGATCTCATCGGAGACTCGCGCCCGACGGTGCCTCCCGGTTCAGGGGGCCTCAGGGGCGAGTATTTCAAGAACCGCGATCGAAGCGCCAAGAACCGGGTTTTGGAGCGAATCGACCCGCAAGTGGACTTTAATTTTGGGACGGTCGGTCCGGCGGAGAGCAGCGTCGAGCCGCACAACTACTCGATCACTTGGCGGGGAAGCTTGCTGGCTCCAGATTCTGGCGATTATGAGCTGATCATCCAGACCGACCATGCCACCCGGCTGACTTTTAACGGGGGCAAGCGGCCGTTTATCGATGCCTGGGTGAAGTCAGGCAAAGACACCGAATACCGAGCCTCCGCTACGCTTCTCGGCGGTCGGGCCTACCCGCTGACGCTCGAATTCTCAAAGGCCACCCAAGGGGTCAACGACGATGCGAAGAAGAAGGATGTGCCTCCAAGTTCGGCCTATGTCAGGCTCCTTTGGAGGCGTCCCAAGGGTGCGATGGAGCCGATTCCGTCAAATTACCTCTATCCAACTGCGACCGCTCCAACCTATGTGGTGACGGCGCCATTTCCACCAGACGACCGCAGTATCGGCTATGAACGTGGGAACACGGTGACCAAGGCTTGGGACGACGCCACCACCGAAGCTGCCCTATCGGCCGCCGATCAAGTGATCGAGAACTTGGCCCCGATCCTGGGAGTGCCCGGTAATTCGCCTGATCGGGTCGACAAGGTGAAGAACTACGCTCGGAGCTTCGTGCAGCGAGCCTTTCGGCAGCCGTTGACCAAGGAACTCGAACAGACCTACATCGAGAAGCAATTCTTGGCGACCACCAGTCTGGAGATCGCGGTGAAGCGGGTGGTACTGCTGGCGTTGAAGTCGCCGAGGTTCCTGTACCGGGAAATCGGGAATCGCAAGGATCCTTACTCGATCGCCTCTGAGTTGTCATTCGGACTTTGGGATTCGATCCCGGACGCCGAGCTGCTTCGGGCGGCGGGAAGCGGTGAGCTCAATTCAAACCAGGGAATCGAGCGGCAGGCAAGGCGCATGGCCGACGATCCGCGCGCCTGGAACAAGCTGAGAGACTTCCTAATGCTGTGGCTCAAAGTGGACGAGATCCCGGATCTGGTCAAAAGTCGAACTCGGTTCCCGGAATTTGATGCGGGGATCGCCACCGACCTGCGGACCTCCTTTGACCTCTTTCTCGAAAACACCGCTTGGGCCAAGGATGGCGACTTCCGCCAATTGCTCCTGAGTCCCACTTCCTACTGGAACGGCCGGCTCTCCAAGATCTACGGTGGCGGACTTCCCCTGGACGCGCCCTTCCAGGCGGTGGCGAGCACGGACCGGGTCGGCGTCTTGACCCATCCCTACCTGATGTCCAAGTTCGCCTATTTGGAGGGCAGTTCGCCGATCCACCGCGGCGTTCTTGTCGCGCGGAACATGCTGGGACGGATGCTGGCTCCGCCGCCTCAGGCTTTCGCGCCATTGCCAGCGAATCTGCATCCGGGATTGACAACCCGCGAGCGAGTTGCCCTGCAGACCAAGCCGGACCTCTGCAACAGTTGTCACCGTCTCATCAATCCACTTGGGTTCCCGTTTGAGGAGTTCGATGCGATTGGACGGATTCGGAAGGAGGACAACGGCAAGCCGGTCGATACTTCGGGAATGTACGAATCTCGCTCGGGCGACAAAGTCGAGTTCGCCGACGCCAAGGATTTGGCGAAGTACATCGCGGAGAGCGACGAATCGCACTCCGCCTTCGTCGAGAAACTTTTTCAGAATATGATCAAGCAGCCAGTACGCGCATTCGGCCCCAATGCTCTGCCAAATCTTGTCGATTCATTCAACAAAGACCGATTGAAGATTCGGAGCCTCTTGGTTTCGATCATGATGACGTCAGTAACCGATACCGCCGCCGGAAAACAGCCATGAGCGATTTCACCCGAAGAGAGCTTCTTAAAACACTCGGAACAGGCGCTGCCGCATTGCCGTTCCTGAGTGGACTCCCAAGCTTCGCGATGGCAGAGGCGCTCGCCAAACCCAAGCAGCGGCTGGTGATCCTTTTCAGCCCGGACGGGATCGTGCCGCCAACCTTCTGGCCCGACGAAGTTGGAGCGGAATTCACTCTCAAAGAGAGCCTCAAGGCGCTGGAGCCGTTCAAGAACCGAACCTTGATCTTGAAAGGGGTTTGTGATCGCGTTCGGGGTGACGGCGACAATCACATGCGCGGCATTGGCTGTCTCTTGACCGGTACCGAGCTCTTTCCCGGAAACATCCAAGGCGGGTCCGATACTCCAGCGGGGTGGGCCAGCGGATTGTCCATCGACCAGGAGATCAAGAACCACCTCCAGAAGTCGCTGCTGACCCGAACGAGGTTCGGCTCCCTGGAGTTCGGCGTCATGGTTCCCGAGCATGCCGACACCTGGACCCGAATGGTGTACTCCGGTCCCAACAAGCCGGTCGCGCCGATCGACGATCCTTACCAGATGTTCAACAAGCTTTACGGCCAGTTGAAGGATCGGGAAATTCTCAAGAGCGTCCTCGATGACCTCAAAGGCGACCTTGCCAAGGTCAAGAATCAGGTGTCTAAAGAGGATCGTCAACTCCTCGACGAACACATGACGCTGGTTCGAGAGATGGAAAAGGAGATTCAGTCAGCCAGAACGGTAGACGTCGGGCACAAAGTTCCGGCGATCGAGCCGGGGGTGCGGCGCGATAACGATAACATCCCCAAGATCAGCAAGCTGCAGATCGACCTCATGGTCAGCGCGTTCATGGCCGATTCGGCGAGGGTCGCAACGCTTCAATACACCAACTCGGTGGGTCAGCCACGCTTCACGTGGCTGGGAATTGGTGAAGGGCAGCACGATCTCTCCCACGAACCGGATACAAACAAGGAAGCCCAGGAAAAGTTGACCAAAATCAACGCGTGGTACTGCGATCAGGTCGCGTATCTTGCCACACGACTCGCGGAAACCAAGGAGCCGGACGGTAACGGCAGCCTCCTGGACAACACGACCATCGTGTGGACGAACGAACTCGGCAAGGGGAATACCCATACGCTGGACGACATCCCGTTCGTCATCGTGGGCGGGGGACTTGGCTTCAAAATGGGCAGGTCCTTGAAGTACGATCGCCTTCCGCACAACCGTTTGCTGATGGCGCTGGCTCACGGATTCGGCGACCAAATTCCATCCTTTGGCAACCGGGATTTCTGCGGCGCCGGCGTTCTGCCGAACCTAACCTAGTCAATTCCACATTCCGTTGTAACTCGGACTAGGCGCCCCCCGTCGTATCAGGTGGTGGATATGACAATGAGTCGCAAATTTGGGGTCGCTATCTTCGTCTTGGCGTGCGGTCTGGCAACGGGCCAACAGGGAGGCGAGCAAGGCATTTATCAACGGAGCGCCATCGACGCCATCGAACGAGGCCTGGCGAGCTACCTGAATAGCGAGTACATCAAGAGCGTGCTCACTCCCGGCGAGACCGTGGAGTGGAAGATCTCCATGAAGCCGGGGCAAGTGGTGGTCGGGGATGCGATGAGCGAAGCCTTCGATCCCGGCCTCGAGATCGTGGATTCCCAAGGCAAGACATTGGCGAAGAACGACGACCGCTACCCCGGCGATCAGCGACCCCTCGTCTTTTGGCGATGCGAGCAGGCCGGCGACTACAAACTCTGCGTGCGCAGCTTCCAAAACAAGGCGGGCGGGCAAGTTTATGTGCGCTTCAAAACCTACGAGACCCTCGATGTGATCGACGACAAAAAGGCCGACGGCACCTTCGATGCCACGAAACCTTTCCTCGTCCGCGTGCCGATGAAGGCGGGTCAGATCAAGGACATGACGGCAGACTTGCGTG
This sequence comes from Fimbriimonadaceae bacterium, assembly GCA_020851885.1. Classification (GTDB taxonomy): domain Bacteria; phylum Armatimonadota; class Fimbriimonadia; order Fimbriimonadales; family Fimbriimonadaceae; genus 55-13. The sequence goes on from JADZBW010000155.1 coordinate 4,188, forward strand.
GCGAGGGAAATTTCTTGACCTTCAATTTTGGGGTCGTCATCACTCCCAGCGGGCTTCCTGAGCGGTCGCCCAGCCTCGCCGAGCCAATCAGTCCCGCGATCCGCGCTCTGATCGCCCCTGTCGATGGCGATTACTACATGGTCGTGACGCCTTATGGCTATGTCGGAGGTGCGGGCAGGGTGCGCATCGGCACTCGCAGCATTCTGCCCACCAAACTCGCCAAGAGTGGAAGCGTCCTCAGCGCCACTGCGCCCACGAACGTACCCGCGCTATACGAACTCGACGTCAAGCAGGGCGACTTGCTCGAGATCTCCACCCCCGAACTCGCTCCCACCAGCCAGTTCCGACTCGCGGAAGCGATCGACTTCTCCAAGTTCGATGTCTCCAAGCCCGAGACCAACCCATTCTTTCCCGTCCCAAGAACGCAGCCCCCAGGACCTGGAACCGCGTTCGATCTGCTTCCTGGCCGGGCAAGGGATGGCAGAATCACCGTCTTTCGCGCCCGCCGCGACGCCAAGCTCTGGCTCGCTTCCAATGGCGCCGGGCCCGCCAACAAGACCTTCACTCTGAGCGTCAAGCCCGCCGCCAGAGAGTTTGGGGAGGAGAAGCTCTCCAGTGGCGTCCTCCGAACAGGGAACACCGACTACTGGGCCTTCGATGCCAAAGCAGGCGACGTCATGACCCTCGATTTCAACTGCGCCGACTTCACGCAGGTGGTGGTGGTACGAGATCCCGATCTTGCCGAGATCCGCCAGTACGAAGCCGCCCTCGATCAGACCACCGAGAGTTGGCGGCTGATCGTCCAAAAGCCGGGGCGCTATCTCGTATGCGTTTCGTGCTGGGGCAATGGCGGCGGCGGGACCTATAGCCTCAACCGCAAAGTCTATCGGCCTCAGGAATTCGGCAAAGGCAAGCCCGCGAAGGGAACGATCGCCCCCGGCGAGATCCAAATCTGGAAGTTCACCGCGATGCCCAACGATCCCCTCCTCGTAAAGTGGATTTCTGACCGGTGGGGCTACGACATCGCGGTTTACAACGAAGCGGGACAACCGGATGGGTTCCAACAACAGGAGATCGATGCCAGCACACGGTTGGGAATCCTGAAGGTGGGCCAGCCCCATACCTACCTGATCGTGCTCACTGGCGGCCCAGCGAAAGCCAACTTCACAATCGAGTTGACCAGCATCAAGACATGAAGGAGCGTTAAAGCGTCGATGATAGTGCAACCCCTGGGATCGCCGAATTTATTCGGCTCTGAAAGACGACATTGCGTCCATCAAAGTGCTGCCCCTGGGATCGCCGAATTTATTCAGCTCAAAAATACGACATTGCGTCCATCCAAGTGCCACCCCTGGGATCGCCGAATTTA
>JADZBW010000156.1 GCA_020851885.1 Fimbriimonadaceae bacterium
CCTAATCACTATGCCAATGCGTTCAGGAATTCGTTCTGCTGCCGTAGCGTTATCAACCATCGCCGCTCTGCATGCCGTGGCTCAAGTGCCGCCAGATTTGGCCGATGGGAAGACATTTCGGGCATTCAAATCATCCAGTGCCGATCCAACTGGCAAGAATGGCGACGCAAGAGGCATCGGACCGGGCGAAACGCTAACCCTATCGGACATCGCCGGAAACGGCCGACTGACGCATATCTGGTTCACGATCGCCGCTCAAGATAAGGATCACCTCCGCGAGCTGGTGTTGAGAATCATCTGGGACGATGCGAAGAGACCGGCGGTGGAGTGCCCCATTGGCGATTTCTTTGCTCAGGGGCCTGGCAAATACGTGGAATTCCAGAGTTCAGCAGTTTCCGTTGGCGGCCAAATGGCGCTCAACTGCTATTGGCCGATGCCATTCAAGAAACGTGCCGTCATTACCGTTACGAATGAAGGTGCCGGACGAGTCAACGCCTTCTATTACAATATCGATTATCGCTTGGAAATGCGTCCCCTGCGAGATATTCGCTACTTCCACACTCAGTATCGCAACTACTTTCCGGCGCCCGAAGGGACGCCTCTCACAATTGGCGATATTCAAGGATCCGGGCATTACGTGGGAACAATTGTGACCGTCTTGACAAATAGTGATGGGTGGTGGGGAGAAGGCGACGACAATTTCTATGTCGATGGCTCAAAGAGCCCGTCTTTAAGCGGAACTGGCACCGAAGACTACTTCTGTGGGGCGTGGGACTTCGGCCATACGTTTCAGACTCCCAGCTTCGGCGTGACGTACTACGACAACGCCGACCATGGTGGCGAAAAGCGAGGAATCTCGAACACAGTCTATCGCTGGCACATTCAAGATCCCATTCCCTTTACCAAGTCCCTGCTTTTTACATTGGAGCATGGTCGGGCTGGATGGGATGAAAAGAGATCGCCCTACTCAAATCACTACACCACGGTCGGGCTCTACTATTCCGATCGTGCTGAAGGCGAGGGGCCAGTCATCAATCCTTACTCCAGAAGGGTTCCAACGCTCATCGGAAGCTAGCAGGGAGTCCCATTGAGCGGGTACAGCCTATGGAAAGATGCCCCTCCCCCGCCACGGAGCAAAGTGCCCTGGCTTAATCGGCGCTGATTAAGCCAGGACACTTTGCACCCGTTTAATTGGCCCGCAGGAGATAAACCCGATCGACCCAGACTGCCTTGACTTTGGGATTTGAGGGCGGCGCCACCCATACCGTCATTGTCGAAGAAAGGGAGTGGGTGCCCAGCTCATATGCCTTGTATCCAGGGCCGGTTTGGTCGATGCGAAATGCCGTCATGGTTATGTCTCGCTTCGCGCCAAAGTCATAGATCCCTGCCGTGAAGGCGGCCGAAGCATCAGAGTGTTCGGCATCGACGCGAACCACGACGTAGACTTTCCAACGGCCCGATCGAGCGGCGGGCAACTTGTCGATCGGCAGTTGAAAGGCCCATTCGTGGTGGCTTCCGGGCATCCAGCAGGCGATTCCATCCGAAGCAAGGGGATCGGCCCTTAGCTGAGAGTTGTATGGCGATTCCCAAAGTGAAGCGAGATCGTCCTGAGCGTCGAGCCCTGCCGGTATCCCGAGGGGAGGATTGGGATTGGATTTGCGGGCGGGCAGTGGACGAAGATCAGGCTCGAGAGGATCGGTATTGAACTGGGCGGCAAACGCCTGGGGGGTGAGGCCGCCTTCATTGACATGAGTGACCGGCGTCCACCCCAATGGGCCTTTCCCCGTGATATCGCCCAGCCATTGCTGGGCCACCGCCTTTCGAGACTGGCTCAGTGGCCAGGAATGCGTTGCCCGATGTGCTTCGGCCCGAAACTCCATCCATCGAGACAGCCACACATACCAGGTCGGCAAGTGTGATTGTCGAACTCGCCACCGGTATTCGGGTTGATCGGCCACCAAGGCTTCGGCCTTCTGCCACCATTGCTCAGCCCTGCGCATCACATCGTATCTGAGGAAAGTGGCAGAGGTAGGGGAGGCAAAAGTCAGGTTCCAACCCTGCGCTTCCTTTGCCATCAAGTCCAGATATCCTTGAACGGCCGGGGCGGCATCCCCGTAATAGCCCTTCAAGAACTCGCTGATGAGGGCTTTGTCATCCTGCTTGGGGTCCCAAAGCAATTGCGCCATGAGCCAAGCCTTGAGTTCGGCCATATCGCCACCGTTCGATTGATAGGCGCCCTGCTCGAAGACTCCCTTCGCGCCGTGATCGGCGAAGAACCGGATCGTCGGGCCCAATGTGAAGTAGTCGGGTTGGGGTTGCACGTAGTGGGCAAAATCAGTCGTGTAGTTCCAGATGTAGAGACGATGGGTCAGTTTGCTCCAACCGCGAATATCGTCTCCGAACGAGGCATTCTGAGGCGCGTCGAGCGGGAAGGCGAAATTGCATTCGATGCTGCAAAGTCTGACGATCACGTTTTTGAGGGGGCGCATCGTGCGAGGTGGCTTGCGCGACCACTGATAGGCCAGGGTGTCGACGGCAACCTCTGGGAATTCCTGCTCTATTCCGGCGCCGATGTAGTTGGCGAGGTCCAGGACCAGGGCCGATTGCGAACCTTCACGGTCTGAAAGCGCTTTGCAGTTCTTGCAGGTGCATGGGTTGAAGCAGTCATTTTGAGAAACGGAGATGATGCGCGCTCGTGGATTGGCGCGGAGCCTCTCCTTAACCTGAGCCAAGATGTGCTCCCTAAGCTCCTGATTCGTGGTGCAAAGCTGAGCATCTTGCCAGCGCCTAAGACCACCGATCTCGCTGTACCACTCCATGTGGCTGGCAAAGTACTTCTCGGGCGGGGCATACCCAAAGTAGGTGTGTACGAATCCTTCGTATTCGTTGCGCCCCCCTCTAACAGCATCGACTTTCGTGTTGAAACCGTTGTTGTAGTTGTGGACGGCCCAGTCGGCGTCGAATGCCTGATACCAATAGAGGTCGCGATACTCGAATGCCGGAGACTCGCGCACATTGAGGGATGGCAAGATCATGGAGGGTTTGAGCGGGATCGTCGCTGCCCAGGGGGACCACCATCGCACGCCAAGCCGGTGAAGAAGCCTCGCGGAAGCATAGAGCGTTCCCCGATCTGAACCCCCAAGAACCAGTAACCGTCCGTTTCGGGACTTGAGCAAGACCTCTTCTTTGCCAAGCGCTTTGACATCGACTTCTGGAAAAGCAGATCTTGTCAACGGTCCCCATCCGACGAGGATCGATCCGACCGGAGCGGAGGTTGCTTCCGTGGTCACCATCATCGGCTTCCCCACGAGTTTGGACAGATGCTCCGCCAAGTCCTTTGCCGCGAACTGCTCCGAGGCGCTCGCTCCCTTTTGCAGAACGACTTTCGTGTTCTTCAGTGGCACTTGAGCATGGGCGCTTAGGCCAAGCGTTAGAATTCCGGCGATGAGAATCGGCCTCATAGCCCATTCTGATCGAGTTAAGCCCGGATTACTTCAGCTTTGGCCGCAAATGCATTTTGTAGAGAAGCATGGGAAGGGAATCGCCAAAAGCGATCACGATTCTTGGTATGGCCAAACGGGGGTCATCCGGGCTTGCCAGCCGCTTCCCAAGCGCCATGCCAACCTTGTAGCCGGCCTGAGATGCGGCCAATCGACTTTGTTCGTCCTGGTGGCCATACGGATAGCAGATGGATTTACTTGCAATTCCGTGGCTTGCGAGATCCTCGTGGGCGAGGTCGATCTCAGCTTTCTGCTCGACGTAGGGAAGGCGAGGCAGGTGGACATGATTGCCGGAGTGATTTCCGATTTCATGTCCCGCCGCTTGCGCGGCCTTGAGATCTGCCCAGTCGGCAAGTGGCCGGGCAAGTTCTCCATCCCACGAACTTGTCATTCCCACTAACCGCGTCACCGCATACAGGGTCATTGGAACTTCATTCCGTTCAAAGACGGGCCGCCCGTATTCGAGAGTGGAAGCGTAGGCGTCGTCGAAGGTGAAGCAGACGCTTCGGCGATCCGGCCATTGTTGAAAGTCGCCTGCTCGCAAAAACTGGAATTTGCGACGCGCGAAGAACCGGATATGGGCGTCGAGTCGTCGAGGATCGATATTAAGCCTTCGGCCCTCCTTTTTCTGGCTCCCCACCTTGTGAAAACAGAGAACGACGGCATCCATTCCCCTACAAATTACTCTGAAACGGAATGGGCGTGACGCTAGAGGCACTTGAAGCGTCAGATGCATACCAAGCGACGCATAGACAAGATTGCCTCGGCGTCGCTAAAATGCGTTTGACTGGAGCATTTTTGGCTCCTCCGGAGAAATGCGAATGATGCGAATGTTGCGGAATCTTTCCGTCGGCCTGGTTGCGGTTGCTTTTTCGGCAACGGCGATGGCGGACTTTGACGGACCGGCGCCCCTCGCTTGGCGATGGATACAGCCAACGAACAACGCCCCGGTCGGCACTCCAACGGTCGTGGACAACACCGTTTACGTGGCGGTCGGTAATCGGATGTATGCGCTGGACAAGGAGACCGGCAACCAAAAGTGGAAATTCCCGTTAGTCGATCCGATTGAAGGAAACTTCAAATCCAAGGTCACCGTCGTCGACGGGCTTGCGATCGCCACGGGCGACAACAAGACGATTTACGCCGTCGATGCGAAGACTGGCGAGAGTC
>JADZBW010000157.1 GCA_020851885.1 Fimbriimonadaceae bacterium
ATCCCACCGAACAGCGACCTCGTCTTCACCGTGAAGTGCCTGGATATCGTCCATCAGGGCGAGGAAAAGGTGATCGACATCAAGGACCTTAAAGTCGGGTCTGGTGCCGAGGTTAAGAATGGAGACAAGGTCACGATCCACTACGTCGGCACCCTCCTCAATGGCAAGCAGTTCGATTCCTCCCGAGAAAAGAACCAACCCTTCGAATTCACGGTTGGCGCAGGCGAAGTCGTCGCCGGCTTTGATAAAGGACTTCTGGGAATGAGGAGAGGCGGGCTACGGAAGCTACGAATCCCGCCGATGGCCGCATATGGCTCAAATCCCAACGGCGGCATTCCTCCGAACAGCGTGCTTAATTTTGAGATCGAGTGCCTCAAAATCAACGGTAAGTAGATTCTGATTTTGGGGGCAGGCAACCGCCCCCGAATCTCGCGTCACAGTAAACTGGGCTGTGCATAAGATTCTCCCGTTCTTCGCGCTTGTCGTGATTGGTTGCAGCGGTCCGGCCGCCCCCGATCCGAGTCAGGTCCATCCTTCGATGGATCCCAAGGCCCAGCCTTCGGTCTCGGAGACGGCGAAACGAGAGCAGGCGACGGCCGAAGAAGTCAAAGCGTCTCTGGATCTGCCGGAATATCCCGGCGCTACAGTGATCGAGAACGTCAAGTTGGTAAGCGAGACTCTCTCGCCGGATGAAGTGCGCCTTGAATTGGTCCGCAAATCTGCCGATGCCCCCGACAAAGTCGTGAAGTTCTTTGAATCCAATCTGGGTGAAAAGGCAGGTGGAGAGCCGGGCCATCAAGAGATTTTCGGCAGGACCCAGCGCGGGAACTTCGTCCGCGTTCATGTGGATTCCGACGGCTCAGGCTCCAAGTTCACGTTGAACGTGATCAGCTACGCAAAGAAGTAGGGGGTGCCCCACGATGGAGAACAATCCAGTCGATAGCTCCCTTGTCAACTAGACAAGGGGACGGTGCGATGCGTCAGGTCGACGTCCCAACCTATCTGATGCATGGCATGGGCGGGACAATTTTGATAGAATCGGCAGCATGTTGCCGCGGTCCATTGTCACTCTGTTTTGCTTGGTTTTGAGCCTAACCAGCCTTGGCCAGACTCCCTTCAAACCTTCACCGACCGAACTTAAGAACTCCTACATCCGAGCCAATGAGTTTCAAAAACGCGCGGAAGGCGCCGCCCTCAACCTCAACCTCAAAGCCAATTGGTTCGATGATGGACGTCGACTTTGGTATCGCCGGGAACTGCCGGATCGATCCTTCGATTTCTTGCAAGTGCAGGCGCAAACCGGCAAGAGTTCGCCCGCTTTCGATCATGCCCGCCTTGCGGAAGCCCTTTCCAAGCACCTCGGGCGTGATGTCAAAGCAGACCGACTTCCCTTCGCGGAATTCTCCTTTGCTGCCGATTCGAAGTCCATCTCGCTGAAAGTCGATGGCAAGACCCTTCGGGTGAGTCTCGTGGACTATCGAATCGAGAATACGGTCGTTGACATGCAGACAGGTCGATTGTGGCCCGAAGTTGTTTCCGCAATGCTTGGACGCTGGCCGTTAGCTCCAAATCCCGGAACCCCGGTTGAATTGACAACCCCTCTTCTATATGAAGATCAAGGGCAGGGGAGCCCTCAGAGACCCTTTGAGGTTCGAATTCAGGATGGGCAGATCGAGATCCGCAAGAGCGGCACGGTCGACTGGAAACGAATCAGCAAAGCGGGCAGCTATGGTCGTTTCGAATGGTCGCCTGATGGCGCGAAGATCTTGGCGTTCCGACTTCTTCCCGGAGATCACAAGCCGGTTTTCCTCCTCAAATCCAGCGTTCCCGGCACCACGCGGGCGGTATTGGAGCAGAGGCTCTACGACCAGCCTGGCGACAAAATGGACATGTACGAGACGTTCATTCTCGATCCCGTTCAAGAGTCCGAGGACAAAGTTGCGCTGGATCCCATCATGGGTGGGGGGCAACCGTGGGCGGCCCCACCCGAAGCTCGTTGGTGGCAGGGCAAGGCCATCCTCGACTTCCCTGTCCGAGGCTATCAGGAAGTCAAAGTCGTCGAGATCGATGTGGCCAAGGGGACCGCAACGAGCCTGATCGACGAACGCAGCCCCACGTTTCTCGATACTACGAAAACGATGTTGAGGCTCCTCGACAACGGGAGGGAGATGATTTGGCGATCGGAACGCAGCGGTTGGAGCCACCTCTATCTCGTGAACCGATCGACGGGCGAGTCCAAACCAATAACATCCGGAAACTGGGTGGTCCGGAGCATTGAATTCGTCGACGAATCCAAACGCCAAGTTTGGTTCACCGCCAATGGAGTCGATTCCAAGCAGGATCCCTATCACATTCATTTCTGCCGAACGAACTTGGATGGCAGTGGCTTCGTCGATCTGACGGTCGGCGATGGAAACCACAGCGTTCAGTTCTCACCTGATCGAGCGTATTACGTCGACACCTATTCCAGAGTTGATTCAGCCCCCGTTCACGAGCTTCGACGCAGCACGGATGGTTCGCTCATTCGGGTTCTTGAACGGGCCAATATCGATCTCCTTTTGAAGAACGGAGTGCGCCTTCCCGAGCGATTCGTCGCAAAAGGTCGTGACGGGAAGACGGACATCTGGGGAATTGTTGTGAAGCCCAGCAACTTCGATCCCAAGCGCAAGTACCCCGTCATCGAGAACATCTACGCAGGGCCACACGACAGCTTTGTACCCAAGTCATTCCGCCCCTTCCTAAACATGAACCGACTCGCCGAGTTGGGATTCATCGTGGTGCAGATCGATGGCATGGGAACAAGCAACCGTGGCAAGGCATTTCACGACGTCTGCTGGAAGAACGTGGCCGATGCGGGATTTCCCGATCGCATTCTCTGGCTGCAGGCGCTTGCCAAGAAGATGCCTCAGGCCGACATCGAGCGGGTCGGACTCTACGGCACATCGGCAGGTGGGCAGAGTTCCACCGGTGGCGTTCTCTTCCATCCAGAGTTCTATAAGGTTGCGGTCAGTTCATGCGGTTGCCATGATAACAGGATCGACAAACAGTGGTGGAACGAACAATGGATGGGCTACCCCGTCGGGCCCCACTATGCAGCCAACTCAAACATCGACAACGCCGCCCGACTCAAAGGGAAACTGATGCTCATCGTCGG
>JADZBW010000158.1 GCA_020851885.1 Fimbriimonadaceae bacterium
AATGTGAGCACCACTGCGATCTGACCAGAATGATCGACTATACACCTGCCTTCTTAAGGATCTTCGAATGCCTGAAGCGGGCTACCTCCGAGGAAAACCTCCTCTCCGAAGTCGCTCACGTCGTAGGAGAGTTGGCCCGGGCCGACTCCTGTGACATCCTGCTCAGGGAGAGTGGCGACGCCCTCGTTCAGAGAGCCAGCACGCAATCACCCGAGTTCAACCGTCGCATGAAGCTCGGCCGAGGTGTGGGACTCTGTGGCAAATCCTTTGTCGAAGATCGCCCCATCTTGATCAAGGAAAAGGCCAGCGACCACAAGGACTTCGCCCACTATCCGGGAGCCGAAGAACGGGCCTACAATGCCATGGCCTGCATCCCAATTCCTTCTGAGGACAGCACCCTCCTTGGAGTGTTTGTTCTGGGCCGTCAAGAACCATGGTTCTTTGAGAAAGCCGATCCAGAAAACTTCCAGACATGGGCTAAAGCCGTTGGCTCGATCATTCTTGGGTTCAGACAGGCCTACCAATGCGGCAATCAGAGTAACCGCTTGGGCGCGCTCAGCGAGGTTACCAAAACGATCTCGAATAGCCCTTATGTCGAAGAGATTCTGCAACTTCTGGTCAACCTGACCGCCCAGCAATTCAGCTACCGTGTTTGCACGGTCCGACTCTTGGACGAGAATCGACAAGAACTGGTGCTAAGGGCCACCCAGGCGCCTGCGAAGGCGTACCAGCGAAAGCGGGCGATTAAGCTTGGTGAGTCGATTGCGGGACGAGCCATTGCTGAGAACCGGCCGATCATCGTTGCCGATGTCCAGGTCGAGGCGGATTATATCGGCCACGATCTTGCGGCGGAGCAAGGCCTAAGATCGATGATCTGCGTGCCTCTCACAATCCAAGATCGGGCAGTCGGCGTCCTCAGTTGCTATACCAGCGAAGTTCGCTCTTTCTCGCCTGATGAGATCAAGGCTCTGGAAACTTTGGCCAAGCAAGCGGCGGTCTCCATCGAGCATGCCAAGCTCCAAGTTCGCGATACGTTGATGCAGGAGATGCACCACCGCGTTAAGAACAACCTTCAACAAGTCGCTTCCCTGCTTCGGCTCCAAATGCGACACGGTCAGTACAAGTCGTTGGAAGAGGCCATGAACGACTCCCTCGCCCGCATTCTCGCGATTGCTTCCGTCCATGACTTGCTCAGTCGAGAGGACCTCGACCACGTAGGAGTCCGCTCCATTGCCGAAACGCTCGTTCAGCACCAGCAGAGCTCCCTGATGCTGCCGAACCGGACCATCAAATTCGATGTGCGGGGCGCGGATGTGCGATTGAACATGACCCAAGCGACGCAGCTTGCGCTCATCCTGAATGAGTTGATTCTCAACGCGGTCGAGCACGGCTTCAAGACGACGACGGCGGGTGAGATCCACGTCAACGTCGAGGCCAAGGACGGTGAAGTCTCGCTCTGGGTTTCGAATAGCGGGGACGCATTGCCAGAGACCTTCGACATGTCCACGGACAGCCACCTTGGACTCCAGATCGTCGAGAACCTCGTCAGGGCATTGGGTGGGCGATTCACCCTCAAGAACGTTCTAGGATGGACGGTCGGTGAAATTGGATTCCACCGTGCGACCAGCGAATAGCCCTCAGGCACCAGACTGAGGGCCATAAGAGCGTGAACTTAGTCTACGACCACCACTTCGACCGAGGGCACCAAGCCGGCTTCGGCGCCCATTTGGAGCAAGAGCTTGATCGCTTCAACCCCTTCGTCGCCCATATCCAAGGTGCGCTCGTTCACATACATGCCGACGAATTCATCACTTGTCGCGGGATCCATTCCTCGGGCAAACTGCAGGGCGTAGTCGAGGGCCCGACCGCGGTTGGCGAGGCCAGCCGAGATAGATTCTCTCATGCATCGACTCACATCGGCAACGACTTCGGGTCCTAGATCCTTGCGAACCACGTTCACGCCCAGTGGCAGCGGGAGGCCCGTCTTCGCCCTCCACCAAACACCCATGTCCGCAATCAACTTGAGTCCATCCCTTTCATAGGTCAACTGACCTTCATGGATGATCAAACCAACGTCGAATCTCCCTTCCTGGATTGCCGGGATGATTTGGTCAAAGGGCACTACCTCATACTTCAATTCGGCATTGCCGAACTTCTCCTTCCACCAGATATTGAGTTCCAAAAAGGCTGATGTGAGCTTTCCGGGAACGGCGATCACCGCCGAACGAAGTTGGGAATCGTCGAATCCCTGCTTGGCGACGATCATGGGCCCGTAATCCCACCCAAAGCTGCCTCCGTGTCTAAGCAAGGCGTACTTGTCCGCGACATAGGCGAAGGCGTGGACGGAGATCGCGGTCGATTCCAAGCGACCCTCCATCGCCCATTCATTGAGCGTTTGGATGTCCCGGAGAATGTGCTCGAACTCATATTCCGATTGGACTTGACCATTGGCCAATCCCCAGAACATGAAGGCATCATCGGAATCGGGGCTGTGTCCCAGACGAATTTTCAGAGGGGTCGCGGTACTCACGACCCCTATTTTGACGGAAATCCGCGTTCGAGGTTTGGGACGGGAGCCGCTATTTCTTGGCCAGGTACTTGCTGAACCACTCGAAGACTCGGGCCATCGTGGGAGCGAACACGGTTCCATCATGCCCGGATCCCGCAACGATGATCAAATCGTGAGTCACGCCTGCCTTCGCCAGTGCCTCGTTGAAAATCTGAGATTGCTGAGGCGGTACCAGTCCATCCTTGTCTCCGTGGATAAGGAGCGTTGGTGGAAAACCCGCCTTTACATAGGACATCGGAGACAGATCGTAAGCGATCTTGGTGAGCTTGTCCTTCGGCGTCGATGGCGTCACGCCAAGGGCAGGCATAAAGATCGTGAGATTCTTGTCGTCGATCGCCATGTAATTGGGTTTGCCCCAATTCGCGAAATCGGTTGGAGGGTAATAGGCCACGACGGCTTGGACCTCGCTTCCCACCTTCTTGAGCGGATCTGTAGACGCAGGCTCTCCGGCATCGGGTGTTCCAGCAAGCATCAAGGAGAGATGTCCTCCCGCGCTGCCCCCCGAAACGCCGATCCTTCCAGGATCGATGCCGTACGTCGACGCATTAGCCCTGATGAACCGAATCGCATGTCGGAGCTGAGCCAGAATCTCTGGGACGACGAACTTCGGCTGCGCGCCATGGACGACTTCAAAGACCGTGAATCCTTGGCTCATGAACGCATTGGCCAAGTCTGGATTGATCATCTCATGGCTGGAAAACCAACCGCCGCTGACAATCCAGACAATGGCTGCGCCATTGGGCTTTGCTGGCTTAAACACATCCATTGTGAAGGCCGAACCCGCCTGCTTCAAGTAAATGACATCGCGAACTCGCGTTTGCCCTAGCGAAAATTGGAAGGCAACGATGGCCAAGAGAAAGCAGAGGAGCCTCTTCATACTGCGAAGAATATCATCACCCTGCTTGACAGAGTTATCGATTCCGAAAAACGAGGGTTCGCCGTCTCTCTACGTATTCCTCGATGGAAATCTCGTTCGCATCGAACATGGAATCGAGTTCGTGCAATGTGTTGGGACCGTCGGTCGAGGGAACGAATCGTGTGTTGTCGACCGGGTGAAGGGGCTCTCTGGGACCGGCCGATTGGACCTCGCCGTGTGGCATTGCGGCACTCACGCAAGACCGTTTCGCCCGATTGCTCAGGAAGATCACGGCGATAAGGGTTCCAAGGAACGCAATTTGATGAAAAGCAAGCAACGGCTTGGATATGTCTCCTACTGACATTAGACGCACCTTTCGTTCCAAAGAATTGGTCTTTCCAACAAACGCTACAATTCGATGTGGCGAGAAAGCCGAGCCTGAGTCCAACCAAGTTAACGATGTTCTTGGCGTGCCCCCAAAAATACCGCTGGACATACGTCGACAGTCGTGGCCGATGGTATTTGAGGGCAAAGAGCTATTACAGCTTTGGCACCACCCTCCACAAGGTTCTCCAGAGGTTCCACGATGCAGGCGACACTGGCGTAGTGACCACGGATCAAGCGATCAGCGCCTATGACGAATCCTGGATCGACGCTGGATATGCGAGTCCTGAAGCCATGCGCGAAGCCTACGGCGAAGGAAAGGCAATCCTGGAGCGACATATCGAGGTGGCTCAGGCTACTCCGACTCTCGCCAAGTCTCTATATATTGAAAAGATGCTGAGGCTCGACTTCGGCGAATTCGACCTGATTGGCAGAGTCGATCGAGTCGACGAGCATCCCGATGGCAGCTTGGAGATCGTCGACTATAAGTCGGGACGCACCTACGTTCAACCTGAAGACGTCCAATCGGACCTAGCCATGGGTTGCTATCAGCTCCTCCTAAAGCGGCTCCACCCCGACCGGGAAGTCAGGGCCACGATCATCGCCCTACGAACCGGGGACACTGCGACAAGTTCCCTGTCGGAAGCCGAGTTAGCAGAGTTTCAGCATGACATCCGGGAACTCGGAAATCGGATTTTCGCCACGAACTGGGATGAGGCACTCCCCATGCGCAAAGCGCTCTGCGAGGGGTGTGACTTCCTGCCACTCTGCAAGAATTCACCTGACTTTGATTAGGATTTACCGCTGCGCGTGATCAAGATCGAATGCGCCAAGAAATTCTCTGCTTCCTGCTTGAGATCAGCAAGTTCGACGAATCCAAGCCGCCCGACGAACTGATAAGGATTCCAAGGTATCCCGGTCTTCATCTGCCAATAAGCGGCAAGAAACGCTTGATCACCAAGCTCTCGGGTGATGGGCCGCTCTTGGCCAAAGTAGTACGGATTGAAGTCCCCCCCTTTTACGAAAACGGATTCAGCCATTCCAATCGCTCGGGTACGCGCGGAATCCGTCCAGTCCTTGACATCCTCCATGAGAGCGACTCTAAGCTCTTCGGCCGATTTCTCCAAATCGACGGATTGACTTCGAGCAACAAGCAGCCTCGGTATGAATCCGGCCGGATCAGGCGTCAAGACGCCCTCTAGCCGATACGCGATCCCCATACGCTCTCGACCGACCCGGAAGAGCGAGGAATCCTTGCCCGTCCCCAGCGCAATGAGAGCCAGGATCTTCGTCGAGATGTTGGCGTCCCTGGCGGAAAAAACCGGCCCGCGCAGCTCGATTAAGCTCAGTAAACTACCGATCTTGACGCCGGTAGTTGCCCGAGCTTCATCTGGCTCTGGACGTGGGAGCCTTCCAACATGCCAGTCATCCAAGAACTCCTGCCATTTCTGGCTTGCTTGTCCCGGCAAGAACTTGCCAGCAACCGCAACGGTGACATTCTCAGGTCGAAAGACCGTGGTGCGAAGCCATTCCATGTCCCTGGATTCGTACTTGGGCAATGCAAATGGTGTCATTTCGAGCGCTTGACGCCAGAAGGAATACCGCCTCGATTGTAGGTCGTCGCCGACCGATTGAAGAACCTCAGGGCGCAGTACCGGTTCCTTGAGGACCGAACCCACCATCGCGATCGCCGTCCGCATGTCAGCGGGAACTGCATACATACTCACGCGCAGATGGTCATTGGAAACCCAAACTCGCAGACGACCACCGACTCGGCCGGCAATATCGGCAATCTGAGATCTTGTGAAGCTCTCCGTCTCTTCGCCCAGACTTCCACCAACGATCTTCAGGAGGTTGCGGTGATTTTCATTCAGGGCGGGAACATGCACGACGGCTTGAACCGTCACGAAGTCCGCCGTTTCATCCGGTAGCTCGATAATTGGACTGGTCTGCAAGGCCACAGATAAGACCATTGCGATCATCGGCCCACCACCGTCACCGCATTCGCTTTGCTGAAGAGTGCGGCGGAAGCCCGAAACTGATTCATCGTCAGGTTGTCAAGCGTATCAAGCAGTGATTCAGGACGATTGCCATGGCCCTGAACTAGTAGAAGACCCCGGAGATAGGCCGTGCCTTGAGCGGTGCGCAAAAAGCCGTTCACCCAGTTCTTGGCCATGATCTTTCCTCTGATGAAGTGAAGCACCAGATCCTGTTCCTGCAAGGAATCGATCTTCAATCCTATGCCGGATTGACGTTCCGTTTGCCCGACGATGATCATCCCCTGGCGATCGGTAGGCGTATATGTCACGAATGAACCATCGACTTCGCTGGCGACGGATAACGCGATTGCCAATGCGCCGGCCGTCATTGGGCGATCGAATCCCGCCACGATGGCCGCTCTTCCCTCACCAAAACCATCCACTTCGATCCGGCCCGGAACTCCAGTCGGGGGATCGGATTCTTGTGCCCGTATGCTTCCCTGCTTGATCCCAATAAGGGCGGTTCCCAAGCGAGTTGCTTCTTTGATGTCGATTGGTCCCGCAATCGAAAGCACGAGATTCTCGGGGTAGAACTCCTTTCTCTGTATTTCAGCAAGGCCTTCTGGAGTCGCGTTCGCCAGAACTTCGAGATCCCCAAAGGGATCCAATCCCTGATCACCAAAAGCCAGTTTCCAAGCCCCCGCGCTAAGCCTTGAAGCATCGTCGTAGGTCGCGAACTCCTCACTCATCACGCGAAGCTCTCGGTCGATGCGGGCCTGATCCACTTTGATCGGTTTCAGTAAGCCGTTCAACGTCTGAATCGCCAAATCCAGTTGGCGGGGACCAACGTTGATCTCGATCTGCATGGCATCTCGGAAGGTCCTTGCACGAAGGTAACAACCGGCCGTTTCAAGCTTACGATCGAGTTGGCCATCCCCTCGGACCAGGAGGTGTTCGAGGAGGTGTCGGTAGCCGTGATGAGCCTTATTTTCTCTTACCAACCGTGCAGATGCCCACAACTGGACCGAAATCATTGGCTCCTTTGGCATCCGCTCGACGATCACGGCCGCTCCATTGGGACACAAGGTCCTGAGGCGAGGTGGGTCATCCTGAGCAATGAGCGCAGTAGCGAGTGCAAGTGCAAGCATGGAGGGTAACTAGTATGACGGGTCGATTAGTGAAAGTAACTCGCACCGTTGATGTCGATTGTCACTCCGCTGAGATATGCGGCTTC
>JADZBW010000159.1 GCA_020851885.1 Fimbriimonadaceae bacterium
AGGCATGGCCTATCCGCTCCATCTTGGAGTCACCGAAGCTGGCGACGGGGAATATGCTCGCATCAAATCGACGGCCGGGATCGCGACTCTCCTGATGGAGGGAATCGGCGATACGATCCGGGTATCGCTTTCCGAGGATCCCAAGCACGAGATTCCCGTTTGTTACGACATCCTACAGTCGCTTGGGCTTAGAAAGACAAAAGTGGAGTACATCGCTTGCCCATCTTGCGGTCGTACGAAGTTCAACCTGCCGATCGTCTTGAATCAGGTTCGGGAGGCAACCAAGCACTTGGTTGGACTCGATATCGCGGTGATGGGATGCATCGTCAATGGCCCTGGCGAAATGGCCGATGCCGACTACGGCTACGTCGGCGCCGGCGGTGGCAAGATCACCCTCTATCGACGTCGAGAGATCGTCAAAAACGGGATCCCACAAGAGCACGGCGTCGAGGAGCTGATCGGACTCTTGAAAGCGGATGGGGTTTGGGTTGAGCCAACAGAACCGTCCAAGCTGATGAAACGACTTCAAATCGTCTGAATCTGCCAAAATCGGCCCAATCATGGCGAGGCAAGGTGAGAATCCATTGGATCGGCTGAAATCGGCAGGGCCGCGGGCCGCGTCGATTCTCGACCTTCTCGCCGTGGCATTTTCCAGGACCGAGGCCGATGCCAAATCGGGCGAGACGATGGCTCAGCAGATCCTGACTCGATTTCCAGCCATCAACACGCTATCGGATGCCGCCCAAGTCGACCTGAAGCATCCCACCGGTCTTGATGAGTTCGAGATCTTGCGGGCTCGGGCGTTGATGGAGATTGGACGTCGAGCCGGGACGGCGGGCAAGGGCGAGAAGCAAGTTATCGAAAGCGCTCAGGATGCTTTCGCATACCTTAAGCACCTCAGCAATGAGAAGCGGGAGCACTTCGTGGCCATCCTCATGGATGCGAAGGGCGGCGTCCAACGGGTGGCAACGATTCATGTGGGAACGTTGACAATGAGCTTGGTTGGCCCGAGGGAAGTCTTCCGGGAGGCAATCCGGGATGGCGCAAGTTCGATTATCGTTGGGCACAACCACCCAAGTGGGGATCCGACGCCAAGCCCGGAGGATCTTGAAGTGACCGCCAAACTGGTTGAGATCGGGGAAATGCTGGACATTCCGGTGCTCGACCATATCATCGTTGGAGATCGTCGATACACAAGTTTCAAGGAGAAGCGACTCATTTGAAGGAAAACTGGGACGACATCGTCGTTGAACTAAAGCAGAGGGCGCAGAAGATGCACGAGGGCAGGGAAGTTGGGTTAGCGCGATGTCGAGCCCTGATCCAGACCTCGTCAAAGTGCATCCGCCATATTCATCGCCGCCAATTTGAGGAGGCTCACCAATTGCTTGCCGAAGCGCAGAGGGTTTCCCATGAAGCTCGCGCGGCCCTTGGGCCCTTTCCCGAGCTGTACCATGCAGGATTCCTTCACGACGCCGAAAAAGAGATGGTCGAGGCGGCAGCCGTCCTCGCGATTATTGAAGATCGACCCTATCCAGCGCCGGACGACCTTGGCACTGGCATCATGAGCTATCTCAATGGGATGGGAGAGGCCGCCAGCGAGGTGCGGCGTTACTGCTTGGATGAAATGCGCCACGGCAATTTGGACAAAGCCGAACAGATCCTCCACCAGATGGAGACGATCTATGACGATTTGATCACGTTCGACTTTCCCGACGCCATGACCGGTGGATTGCGTCGAACGTGCGATGCGCTTCGAGCCGTGATCGAGCGAACCAGGAGCGACTTGACGGCCACCGTGAGTCAGCAGGTGCTTGTCGCCGAGTTAAGGGCGACACGGGCGAAGTTAAGCGGAGAATAGCCACCTATTCGAATGGGAGATTCACGGGGGGCCTTGGGCGATCGACCGCTTGGCGTTCGAATTCCTTCGGCTTCTTAAAATCTGCCAAAGCGTAAATGAACGTGACAAGCGTTCCCAGGATTGGAACGATGACGATCATATTGGGCTGAGACTTGCCGCCGATTGCCACGGAACCCAGTTTTGCGATGTCCGCACCCATCAAGATGATCCAGGCGAGGAAGACGCACCAAGCGCCAAGAATGATCCAGCCTTTCGATTTCTGTCCGATAACGATATGCCCCAATCCGGGAAGAAACAGCGACAATAGGAAGGCAGCACGATGGCTCGCCATTGGAATTGCGCTTTCATCCAGGTTCATTCGGGATGCGGCGGCGCCTTCGAGCGCCAAGGCCATTGAAGCGAGCTTTCGCTCCACTTGGACGTTTCTGGGGTCGATCTGGCTCGCCCGACGATAGGCGGCCATCGCCTTTGCAGGCTGCTTACGCGACGCATAGTCGTCACCAATCAGCTCAAGCACGGCCGGGGAATTCGGTGCGGTCCGCATGGCTTCCTCAAGGAGTTCTCGAACCCGAACCTGGTTATTTCGCAATTGCTCGACTTTCGCTTGCTGGATCAGCTTCTCGGCAGCCTCGACTTTCTCGGGAGGATCTGGTTCAACGGGTCCATCCCCGATTGCTCCAAGCTCTGACGGGAGGTCGCTGCGCGACATATTCTGAATCTTCGCCTTCTGCAACGCCAAAGCGGCTTCCAAATCGGCCATCGTCGTGCGCGTGCCAGCCTTCTGACTGGCTTCCGGCTTGGACTTCTTGCTCGGCAGTACGTCGGATACCAATTCGCCCTGGGAAAGGCGATTCACATCGATCTTAAGAATTCCCTGCAATTCGGCGATTCGCGCCTGCAACACGGATCGGGTGCCCGGATCCTCCTCGTTGTAGAGCTTGTGACTCGTTCGGGCCAATTCCGCACGAAACTCAGCTTCTGACGCAGGGGTGAGCGGCTCTGGTTCGACGAAGGGCGCTTCGACTGGTATAGAGTTGGACCGTTCGGCTTCCTTCGCCTCAACCACGACCTGTTTCTCCAAATCGTCGATGCGACCCTGAAGAGCCATCCGAATATCTGGGTCGTCGGCCGTCACCAACTTCTCGCGAACGCGCTTTAACTCCTCGGCAAGGGCCGATTCCTGGGGGCTTGATGGATCCATCTGCTATGAAGACGGTTTTTGAGACCATAAATGGTCCCAAAACCTTTCCTCTAGCTTAGCTTGAGCCTGATCCAGCAGGCGCAGGAGGTCCTCGAATTTCTCCCGACGGAAATTGCGTTGCACCTTCGCCAAGTCACCGAGATCGTACTGATCTACCTCGATACCCAGGGGCGGAGACGGCTCCGCATCGAGCATCTCCTCGATCACCATCTCCTCGTGAACCCAATGGCGGCGCAATTCGATGTGCTCCAAAAAGAGATTGACTTGGTCGAACCCAACATCGGCCAGGCAGGAAAGCAACATCTTGACGTTGTCACGCAAGTAGACGTACATGTCGCGTTCGCGATCGTCGGGGTTCCATCCGAAGGTCACCCGCGTTGGTGGTTTGATTGGCGGGCGAGTTCCGAAAGGCTTTGTGGCAGGCAGTTCGTCGGTCATCGACATCTCCCAATACAGTCTGCCGGCCCCAAATGACGTTATCTGTGCAGGTTTGGAGACCGCAACTTAATAATATAGCAATTCTCAGTCGGGGCCAAGAGCTATTGTGAAGAATCGTCTAAGATTCCGTAACGGGGTTGTCCGCGCTGGGGCGAAGGGAGTTCCAAAGCGCTTCCAAATCATAGAATTGACGTTGTTCTTCGCGCATGACGTTCAAAATCACGTCCCCATAATCCTGCAGCACCCAACCCGAATTCTCGCCCTCGACCCTCACCGGTTTGGCTCGGTTCACGGCCATCTTTTCAGTGGCTTTGTCGGCGATGGAGGAGACATGTCGGTCGCTCGTGCCGCTGCAGACGATGAAGTAGTCCGCAACCGATGTCTTGCCACGAACGTCGAGCGTCTCGATCTGCTCCGCTTTGAGCTCGTCGATCGCTTCAATAATGATCTGGACCTTCTCTTTTGATGTCATGAAATTCGGTAGAGTTTCTGTTCTTGAATGTACTTTATCACGGGCTTGGGTACCCAAAGGGAAACGGATTGGCCGGCGGCAAGCTTGTTTCGAATCTCCGACGCGGAGATATCGGCGGACTTCATTTCAAAGACGTCCACATGCTTCCGAAGCTCGGTTGGAATCCTCATGAGCGCTTCGGCTGGTGAAAGGGGCGCTCGACTGGTCACGGCCAACCGACAAAGCCTCAGGAGCCGCTCCGGCTGCTTCCACTCCGGCAGCGTCTTGAGCGCATCTGCGCCAAGAATGAACCAATAGTCGGCGGGACGGACATATTGAAGCTCCGCCATGGTGTCCACCGCATAACTGGGACCTCCTCGGCCCGTCTCAAGATCGCTCACGGCGAAGTTGGGATGGTCGGCCACCATCCGTTCCACCATGGCAATGCGATGTTTGGCGGGCGTCGACTGCCGCTTGTCCTTCAACGGATTTTGGTAGGCAGGCATGAAGATGACCTCATCCAAATCCAAAGCCGCCATCGCCGCCTCAGCAAGAGCCAAGTGGCCGAGATGGGGAGGGTCGAAGGTGCCGCCAAGAATGCCAATCTTCATAGTTGCTCTGAATAGTTGAAGACGGCCTTGCCAACGAAGACGGTGTCGCCCTCTTCCGCGCCCAATTCTCGAAGCCGATCGATCACGCCTAGACGCTGCAATCGACGATGCAGATACCGAATCGCCTCATCATTCTCCAGGTCAGTCATCGCGACCAAACGCTCGACTCTGCGACCATGGACTTCGAAGCCTTCGTCGGTTGGTTCAACGTTCCACTCGAGATCAAGGCCTTTCTCAAGCGCCGGCATCAGGACGGGAATTTCATCCACCGCAAGGCTTGCCTCCAGCATGACAATCACTTCCCACAACATAGGATCGAGTCCCTGCCCGGTGACCGCCGAGATTGGAAAAAGGGGAACGCCAAACTTCTCGAATCTCTGCCGAAGTTGGTCGAAGTCTTCGCTCGGCACGATGTCGATCTTGTTGAGCGCGATGATCCTGGGTCGCTTCCAGACCTCTTCCGAGTACAGCTTGAGCTCTTGTTCAATCAACTCATAGTTGGATATCGGATCGCTGCCGTCCACCGGATTGGCATCCACAACGTGGACCAACACCCGATTCCGCTCGACGTGCTTCAGAAATTGATGTCCAAGGCCAACTCCTTCGCTGGCTCCTTCGATCAGGCCCGGCATATCGGCCACCACAAACGACTTATCTCGGAATCGGACAACCCCCAGGTTCGGGACAATCGTTGTAAAGGGATAGTCCGCAATCTTTGGCCGCGCCGCGCTGATTCTTGAAATGAGCGTGCTCTTTCCGGCATTGGGGAGGCCGACCAGCCCGACATCTGCGATGAGCTTGAGTTCGAGCTTCGCATTGACAAGCTCTTCTGGGGCGCCTTTCTGAGCAAAATTCGGAGCTTGTCGAACGCTGCTCGTGTAGTGTTGATTGCCATACCCTCCACGACCACCCCGACATAGAACGAACTTCATCCCATGCACATTGAGGTCCACGAGGACTTCATCGAGGTCCATGTCGCGGACAACTGTTCCAACCGGCACCTTGATCTCGATCGACTTCCCATCGCGTCCACGCTTATTCCCAACCCCGTGCTCCCCTGGCTGGGCTTCGAATTTCTTCTGAAGCTTGAAATCGTAAAGTGTGCGCTTGCCGCGCTCTGCGATTAGAACGATATCGCCGCCCTTGCCACCGTCGGAGCCATTGGGTCCCCCACGCGGGACGTGCTTCTCCCGATGAAAGCTAACCGCTCCAGAGCCACCGCGTCCGGAAACGAAGATGACTTCGGCTTCATCGAGGAACATAGGTTCAATTGTACCGGGAAGGCTACTCGGTCTCTAGGTCGAGCATCCCCTCCAGTAACTCGACGGTAATCACTTCATTCTCAAGGTCGATGTCCTTCACAAACTGCTTCGCGAGTGGAATCATCAATTCGCCAATCACCAGGATGTCCTGAGCCGGGTAAGCAGCCACCTCGTCGACTACCCCAAGTTCAACCCCATCGACGGTCCTCACCGTCATCCCCTCGAGGTCGGAAACCAGGAACTCGTCCTCATCCATCTCAGGCTCTTCATCACCGCGAACGGACAGGTACTCCCATTGCAGCAACTTCGCCTCGTCGACAGTCTCAACTCCCGACAATTTGAGAATCAGGCGCTCTTTGTGATGCCCCACGGACTCCACCGTCACCCAATCTTCTTTGAGTCTTAGCCTCTTGCCTTTGGCAAGGCGGTCTTCGAAGTCCGTCAGAAGCATGACCTTAACCTGGCCCTTCCGACCGTGCGTGCTGACAATCTGGCCGACGCGAAGCAGATCACTCATATTCGAACCAGTTTACAGGGAGCAGAAGGGAAGTTTGAAATCAGAGCCTCCGAGCAAGAGCCCTGTCCAAAATGAAGAAGGGCCGGACATTGGTCCGACCCTTTGAAACTTGGCAGGGAAGGGGTCTACTCGGTAACGACTTTGACGAACGCCTTCTCGCGCTGCTTTGCCGCAACGGCACTCACAACGCAACGAATCGCTGACACGACTCGGCCGCTTTTGCCGATCACCTTGCCAACATCCTCGGGATCGCAATGAACGAAGAACGTGCGGGCGTTGCCCTCTGTCTCTTCTTCAATCTCGATCGCCTCAGGCTTCTCGACGACCGCTTTGACGACGGTATCCACAAACTCCGCGTATGCCATCGAGCTTAAGCCTCCGCCGGCGCTTCTTCAGCAGCGACTTCTGCAACCGGAGCTTCTTCCACAACCGGGGCTTCCTCGACCACTGCCGGAGCCTCTTCAACGACTGCAGGCGCTTCCACGATCGGCTCGGGAGCCGCCACAGGGGCTGGAGTGGGAACCTCGGCAACGGCGACAGGCGCCTCGATCGCAGACTTCACCGACATCGCGGCCGTGCGCTTATCCAGGAACTTGTAGTCCTTTCGCTGGCCGGGTCGCTGCTCCAAGAACTTCTCGAGAACGCCGATCTTGTTGAGCAGGATCGCCGTGGTTTCGGTGGGCTGAGCGCCGTTCAAAAGCCAGTACAAGGCTCGCTCTTCATTGATGTTGATGAGCGTCGGCTTCACCACTGGGTCGTACTGTCCCAGGGTTTCCACGAATGCGCCGTTTCGCCCGGCGGTGCTCTTCGCAACCACCACGCGGTAGAAAGGTCGCCCTTTAGTGCCGATGCGTCTCAATCGAATCTTGACCATTAAACTGTTATTTCCTCTTCTTGCCTTTGCCTAGTTTCTTGTTCTTCATTCGCTCTTGCAGTTTGCTCATCTGCTTCATGCCCCTACGCATTTCGTAGAGTTGCTTGATCAGGCCGTTGACTTCTTCAACGCTGGTGCCTGAACCTGCGGCAAGCCGTTTTCGGCGCGAACCGTTGATTATATCCGGATTGGAGCGCTCCTTGTTCGTCATGCTAAGGATAATGGCCTCGATCCGGTTCACTTTCTGGTCATTGATCTCGTTCAGGGCTTCCTCGGGAATCTGGGCTCCGATCCCCGGAATCATCTTCATGACGTTCTTGATCGGCCCCATCTTTCGCATCATTTTGAACTGGCTAAGCATGTCATGGAAGTCGAGATTGCCGTCCCGAACCTTCTTCTCCAGTCCCGCCGAATCATCCTTGTCGAAGGCAAGCTCCGCCTTTTCGATGATTCCAAGGATGTCACCGAAGCCCAGGATGCGTCCGGCCATGCGTTGAGGATCGAAAAGATCCAGCATTTCGACCTGCTCGCCGACGCCGATGAAACGGACGGGAACACCCGTCGCCTGACGCACCGACAAGACCGCGCCGCCCCTGGTATCGCCATCGAGCTTGGAGAAGATCACCCCGCTTAGATGGACCTGTTTGTGGAACGCCTCCGCGACATGGACCGCCTCTTGGCCGGTCGTGGAATCCAAAACCAAGAAGCACTCGACCGGCCTCACCGTCTGGTGCACCCGCTTGAGTTCGTCCATCAGTTCCGAATCGATGGATAGCCGTCCCGCCGTGTCCACGATCACCACGTCCAGCATCAAGTGCTTGGCTCGTTCCAATGCTTCCTTGGCGAGTTGCTCCGGTTTGGCGCCGTCTGTCCGGGCGAACACCGGCACATCGATCTGCTCGCCCAAAACCTGAAGTTGGGTGATGGCGGCCGGGCGTTGGATGTCGCAGGCCACCAGCATCGGCTTTTTGCCCTGGCCGACCAACCAGCGAGCCAATTTGGCGCAGGTCGTCGTCTTGCCGCTTCCTTGCAGGCCGCATAGGAGAATGACCGCCGGGGGTTGGGGTCCGAAGTTGAACCTGATAGGATCGGTGCCAAGGACTTCGATCAGGATGTCGCGGACAATCTTGATGATCGTCTGATCGGCGTTGAGGCTCCCATACAGGTCTTCACCGATCGATCGTTCCTTGACCTGGGCGATAATGCCTTTGGCGACGGTGAAGTTGACGTCCGCTTCCAGCAGAGCCACCCGAACCTCGCGCAGCATCTCGTTGACGTCGTCTTCGGTGAGCCGGCCCTTCCGCTTCAGGCCCATGAAGATGCCCGAGAGCCGCCGTGTCAGGTTGTCCAACATGAACCTTGAAGTTTACCGTTCAGCGTCCCCCTGGCGGCCAAGCTAGGTAATTACTCCTGTTTGCCCAATTTTCGGCAACAAATTCACCCTAATCCCGCATCTAAAAGATGTCGATGATTATCGACAGGAGTTCTTATATGAATCCGACCGACGGAGCCAGAAAACAAGGGGTATCGACAACCGCCCTCGTGACGGTGCTCGCCGGTGTCGGAATCGCTGCGTTCGCAACGTTTCTGGTGCGCCGGGCGCGTCACCATTCGCTCAATGTCGACGGGCTGCTGAAAGCGTGCGACCATGCCGCCGAAGCGCTCGATGAGCGAATTTCTACACTTCGTCTGGCGTCCTGAGGACGTCGGACCTATACCACTAGCAAAGGGAAGTCGGGCATCGGAGGCAACTCCGGTGCCCGTTTTCTTTCCCGACCCCTTCCCCCAAGCGCCCTAGAGTGACGCGATAATCATTATTATGAACATTGGATGAGAGGCATCTCTTCCCTGTAAAGATTATCTAGGAGGCTTGGGGGGTAACTGTAAGTAAAAGCAGATTCTGATCCTCCGGGTCACCGGAGATGCCGATTTCCGTGGCCTTTTGCCCGCTCCTACGCGTCTTTAGGGTGAGATGCGCTGGCGAGATCTAAAACAAACGCTTCACGAAGCCAGCATCCATTGGTCGGAACACGCCGCGCCGAGGCTGTCTGCTGCACTGAGCTTCTACGCCATCCTATCTTTGGCGCCTCTCCTCGTCATCTCGGTGACGATCGCCTCCCAATTCCTGGATTCGGGAAGCATCCGCGAAACGATGCGCGAACAGGTAACCGATTCGCTCGGTGCGGGGACATCCGATCTTATTCTTGGAGTCGTCGACCATGCGTCCAAGTTGGGAACGGGGCTGGTGGCGACGTTCTTGGCCACCTTCATCGCGATCTATGCCGCTTCGGGACTCTTTACGCAGATCGTGGAATCCATCGAGCACATTTGGGAAATCCGGCGGGAGGGCCACCCGGTGCGCCTCTTCTTTCTGGCTCGCTTGAAAGCGGTCGTACTACTCCTGGCATTTCTGATTCTCTTCGTGACCTGGCTGTTGGTGGACTCGGTGCTGGGCTGGTTGGGAAGGGTCTCGGGCGGCTTTGCCTATTGGCCGTTCATCTCGATTTTCGCCACCACCGGCTTCGCCACTGTGGTGTTTGCCCTTGTCTAT
>JADZBW010000160.1 GCA_020851885.1 Fimbriimonadaceae bacterium
AGCCGGCGCACTCTCCAAGCTTGGCGGGCTATCCCAACTCCGACGCCAAGGTCGAGGCAATTGCCGCAGAAATCTGGGGTGAGTTCAGCCCGACTCAGAAGAGATTCACTCACCAGGTTGGCAAAGGGTCGGTCAACTGGAATTACCCATTGGCTCAGTTGATGGCAAGCAGGAAAGTCATCCCCGATTTTGCGTACAAGAGCCTCACCGGTGGGTCAAAGCTGGTTTATATCCATCGAAAGATCCCCGGGGCGGAGACCTTTTTCGTGTCAAACCAGAGATACGGCGGCACTGTCGTCGACTGCAATTTCCGCGTTACCGGCAAGCTTCCCGAGCTTTGGCACCCAGAGACCGGAAAGATGGAGTCTGCGCCCGTGTATCGGGTGGGTCCAGCGAGCACCTCGGTCAACCTGCGCTTAGGCCCGGCCGAGTCCGTCTTTGTCGTCTTCCGCAAGCCGGCAACCGGCCCTTCGCTCGCCTCTTTTGCTCCTCGTGGCATGGTGCCAACGGAACAGCCTGCGCCGAAAATCACGATCAAATCCGCCCGTTACGAGGCCGCGGACGGTCGCGGGGTCGATGTGACGGAGAAGGTGCGTGAGCTTCTTGCCCAAGGCGAGGTAGAGATCGCGGCTACCAATGGCAACTTTGGTGACCCGGTGGTCAATGTGGTCAAGCGCCTTCGCGTCGTTTACGAGCTCAATGGCCGTGAAACCACAAAGGTCGTTCCCGAGAACGAGATCCTTGAGTTGGCAAGCGTGCCGGTGACACCCGTGAAGACGCTCGACTATCAGCTTTCTTCCTCACCCACGGGCTTCATCCTGACGCCCTGGCGAGCCGCCGTTTACGAAGGTAAATTCGCCAACGGGAAAGCACTCACCGTCGATGTTCAGCAACCGCCCCAGATGCTGATGCTCGCCGGCTCGTGGCATGTGAAATTCCCGGCCGGTTGGGGCGCCCAGCCATCCGCGGAGTTCAAGAGCCTCACATCCTGGTCCGAAAGCACCAATCCCGGGATCAAGTACTTCTCGGGATCGGCCGTCTACTCGCGCACATTCAATGTGAGCCCGGGCATAGTTGGCAAGAATCGGGCCCTGATGCTGGACCTTGGCAAGGTCAAGAACTTCGCCACCGTCCGCTTGAACGGCAAGGAATTGCCGGTCCTCTGGATGGAGCCCTTCGCACTCGATGTCACCGATGCCGTCAAAGTCGGGGAGAACAAGCTGGAAATCAAGATTACCAACCTCTGGCCAAACCGGATCATTGGCGATGAGCAATTACCCGCCGACGTGCAGTGGCGTGGAGCGTCGTTGCAAGGCTGGCCAGATTGGCTCAAAAATGGGCAGGAAGGCGCTGGCCAGCGACCGAAAACCGGTCGTTACACGTTCGCGACTTGGCGGTATTACAACAAAGACTCCAAGCTCTTGGAATCCGGTCTGATGGGGCCAGTGATCCTGAAGTCGACCAAGAAGGTGGTCATTCGCCCTAACTAGATCTTCCCAAGGTTGCCGCATCTACAAAAAGGGGCCGCCAAATTGGCCGCCCCTCTTTTGGGTTCCGATTCGATGGGAATCTATCGGTATGCCGTCCACATCGCCTGCATTCGGTCGGCTTGACCCGCCGAGAATCTGTCCATGCAACTGTCGTCGGTATAGTCCATGAAGTTGGTGATTGGATCGAGTCCTGCCATCGTTGGGCAGGAGTCTCGGCCCACCGGACAACCGAACGCGGCCGACCTCTCCGCAGGGGTGTCGGCAACGGCATCTCCACCCGAAGCCTTCTTTGCGCAGCCGCCTTGGAACGTATGGTAAAGACCCATCCAGTGTCCGATTTCATGGGTTGCCGTGTCGCCCAGATTGTAAGGAGCCGCCGTGCCACCGGAAACGCTCGAATAGAGGATAACGACGCCGTCCATTTTAGGGTTGGCTGCATAGCTGGATGGGGAAGGACAACGGCCTCACTGCCTCCAGTGGCTTTGCAAGCCCAACGATTGCATCTGCCCGTGGCGTGAGTGGCTTCTGAAGTCAGAAGCCACCGCCGACTTCTCCAAGGGCAAACCGGACCGATGGCCGGGCACCGAGTATGGCCACGACACCTACTTCTTCAACCACCGGGGTGGGGAACCGCCCAAAGGAGATGAAGCACCCTTTGGTCAAGCCCTTGGCGGTCGTCCGCGACCTGGTGAAGAAATGTACCGGACGGCTCATCCTCGGCCCATTCATGGGGAGCGGGACGACCGGGTTCGCTTGCGCTCTGGAGGGTCGCGAGTTCATCGGGTTGGAGCACAACCCTGAGTACTTCAAACTGGCGAGGTCTCGGATAAAGGTGATGGGGGCCGCCTAACGTCCAAACCCTAAATGCTCATTGCAGATATTTCGCGTCTATGATAGTATCAGGGCGACTCTACTTAGGCACTCAGTTCGCTATGGCAGTTCTAATGAGAAAATCCCTCCTTCCATTCCTCTCAGTGGCCATGTCGCTACTTGTTGCCGCCACTCTCGGGCTGGCCGCAGTGACGAAGGTGGAGACGATTGGCCAGGTGGAGAAGGTCATCTACAAGGCGCGCATGTTCCCTGGTTGGATGGTGCCATGGGTCTCTCTCGCAATCCCGGTAGTTGAAGGGTTGGTGGTGCTCGCCATCCTCGTGCCCAAGACTCGCAAGCACGGGCTGACTGCCGCCTCAGTGCTGTTCAGCGCGTTCGCGGCCTATAACGTTTGGCGAATCATGCGGAACATAGCTGTCCCCTGCGCGTGCTTTGGCACGCTGCTAAAGACGACCCCTCAGAATTCTCTCGCAGTTTCCCTACTGGCGCTCGTCCTGAGTCAGGCGGCGCGAACCAGGAGGTAATGAAGAATGAAGAAGTATCTGTTTAGTCTCGTGTTGCTCATCGTGGCGACCGGGAGCATCTACGGAAACGGGGAGACGGTCCCGGCGTCCTATAACGTTCAAAATGCGAAATGCGCGTCCGACGTGGCCTGCAACGCCGATAATGGTTGCTCCTGGATTACCCACGTCTATGACTACTGGTTCCATCCTGGCGAGTGCCAAACGACAGGCAGCACGACGGAGGAGCCCTGCACGATGCGGTGGCGCCTCTGTAACCACCATAGCGACTATGCCGACATGAACTGCTCGGGATTCGTCGAGGAACAGATGCACTATCAGTACGGCTGTCCGTAGATGCGGACGCCACCGGGCCCAAACACCCTCGCGCCCGGACCCACCCCCTGGTTACACTGAATTATGAGAGCAATAGCCACAATTGCAATTATCGGAATCGCGGTTTCCGCATCCGCAGCTGACCTCGAATCTTGGCGTAAGGACTTCGCGCAGAGGCGAGGCGCCCTGCCGGATTTCAAGGCGACCGTGACCGAAGAGTTCATCGTCAAGAATCCCAAGCCGCCCGAGAACGACGCCACGGGTCTTAGCGTGTCCTGGGGCGCCGACAACGGAAAGCGAAAGGTGGTCCTCGCTTACACGCATGGCAAGGTGTCCGTCTATTGCGAACAGCGGTTCGGCAAGGACATCCCCGGCCTTGACCAAGATTTTAAGTACATCCAGGACGGAGAAAAGGCGTATGCGATGGTAAGCGGCGGTTCCCAGGGCACCATCGACAAGGTGCAGGACTTCCGCATCTGGTGGTCGCCGGACGCCATGTTCGGGTACGTCGACCGAAACGGGAAAGCTTGGGATTCTGTCGTTCCGACAGATGCCACGATTACCGAGGGCGAAACCCCAAAGATACAATGGGACAGTGGGGGCGATAAGCGCGAGGTCACGTGTGACAAAAATTTTGGCGGACAAGTCGCATCATGGGCCTTAAAGCACAACGGCACCAACATAATCAGCGGGAGCGTATCGGCGTCGGTAAAGACGCCGTTCGGAGTGATGCCTACGACGGTCACCACTATCTGGTATGA
>JADZBW010000161.1 GCA_020851885.1 Fimbriimonadaceae bacterium
CATTCAACATCATGGTTCAGATCGCGGCTTTGGCTGGGCTTGACCGACCAAGCGCCGCTGCCAGCCACCTCCGCAGACCCCTCTGCGGCGGTCGAATCCCGCTCAGCAGCAAGCAACGGAGACTCGCGGCTGCGCGTTTCGCCCTCGGTGACGAACAGGCAGCCCGCCGCCGCGGGATCTTCGAGCCCTGGCACAAGTACGTCGTGGACAACCTCCCGCCGCCGGAGCTGTAGCCGCGCGCCCAGACCAGCGACCGCGTTTACGGCGATTCAGCGGAATGTTGCCGGGATCGGAGCCTCGGAGGCCGGCCATCGAGGCCGGAGGCGAAAGTGATCCTCGCCTCGATACTCAGGCCCGAGAAGTTGATCCCCAAGTTGGGGGAATCGCTGCCTCATCCGACAAGTTTGTGTTTTGACTCGTGGAGCGCGTAGAGCTTGAGACGCAGGAAGTCGTCGTCGCGGAGGCCGTAAAAGACACGGAGCATGGTCTTGATCTTGCGGTTGATTCCCTCCATCCGGCCGTTGGTCATCCTGGTCACGGTGTAGCTCAAGATCCCTTCGGCGTGATTGGTCAAGGACTCGGACATGGCCATCAACTGGTCGATCCCGCTGAGGATGGCTTTCTCACACCAACTGGAACAGAAGTCAGCCATCTCCTCCCAGGACCCCTGCTCCCAAGCCAGAGCCAACTCCTCCTTGAGCATGTAGGCGGTCGCCAAAGGGCGGTTCAGTTTCAGGGCGTCCTCCAGCGCGCGAGCTTTGTTCTTGGGGAGGTTGTCGCGGCGATACAGCAACAACCACCGCGTCCCCTTGATCGCCACCTTGGCGTCCTGGCTCTGAGCATCCCGGACCAACTCGCGGCGCAGATCGTCCAACTTCTCGTTCATCAGCTTCATCACGTGGAAGCGGTCGAAGACGATGAGTGCGTTGGGCAGGTGCCGCGCCACCGCCGCCGCGTAGGCTTGGCTCATGTCCATCGCCACTGCCTCGATCTTCGCCCCACTGGCTTTGAGTCGACGCCAAAAGCCGTGCAGGGCGTCCCCGGCTCGCCCGCGCCCTACCCACACGATGCGGCCTGTTTCCTGGTCGATTACCAGGGTCACGAACTTCTTTTTGCGCCCCAAATAGATCTCGTCGATGGCCAAACGACGGAGGTCCTTGAGTCGGATGTGTGCGTAGTCCTTGGCCAACCTCTTTTTGATGATTCCTTTGACGGTGTCCCAGCCCAGGCCCGTCAGTTCGGCCACGTCCAGGATCGTCATCATCCGGCTCAGATTGACTACGTAGCGCTGCAACTGACGGCTGATGTGCTCATAGGCTCCGACAAAGGGGGGGAGATCTCCCAGGTTTGCCCGCAGCCTTTGCACCGGTAGCGCGGCACCTTCGCCTTCAACCAGACCGGTTTGAGGCCGATCGGCACCATCCGGATCTTCCGCTCCCGGTGCCCATGACCGACGAAGTCCTGGCTGGCACAATTCGGACAACAGCCCGGCTGGGCCTCCGGTCGCACAGAGAACCATATAGCTCCCCCCTCGTAGTCCGTGCGGACATATCGATAAGTCTTGGGAACTCCAAACGCGTGGTAGAGCAGGCTTTGCGACATGCTCCAATCCCACCACAGCGACCGGGGCCAGGCAAACGGTTCATGCCCGGGGAAACCCGAGAAGAACGTTACCCAACGACGTCAAGGAGGTGGGGGTGGGGCGGGGTCCGGGGCAGAGCCCCGGTTGTCAACACGGAGCTCACATTGGGCCACCTAAAACAGACTTTCCGTGATGACCCGAATCGCTCTTGGGCTGGCGCTGCGTTAGGTCGGTTTCGAGGACCGATCTCTGCTCCATGCTCGCCAAATCCCTCCAAGGGCGTCGGCTTTGGCCGGGGTGGTAGGATGCGAACCTGCAACCTGCTGCTTATCTGAGGTTTCGGAGGATAAGTCCGCTGCCTTACCGATTTGAGCCACACCCCTCTAAATGCCCAAGCCAGTGCGGCTCTTGATCGAGCGAGGTCATCGCTGACGGGATGATGTTACGGCGCGGGGTGACACTCGCCTATCGAGATTCCCGGGCCTTGAGCTGGGACTCGAACCTAAGGCGGGCGGCCGGATCGAGCCAGCTTCGGCCTTCCCCACCGTTCGGCGCTCGTACGATCACAAGCCTTCTAGCCCAACCGAGGATGGCTGTACCGTTCCTATGAGGAAGAGGGCGCTAAGCAGTATGCCAAGACATCTTTCACTACTTATTCTAGCCATGCTCGTCGGGTGTGCGCATACGGCGTCCCTGGTTCATACCAACGATGCCAGCGATGCGAATCGAAGAGGCATCAGCAGGGAAAAGGAACTGATGTGGCTGCAACTCATAAGTTTCAAAGACGCAGTTCGCGACAAGGATTTTGCGACCGCCTTCCAACACCTGGAGTCAGCAAGGATCATTCTTCCGGAAGATCCGATGGTAAGGTTCTTCCAGACCTGGTTGGAGGAATGTGTATTCATGGAGTCGAGCATGGCTGCCACATTGCG
>JADZBW010000162.1 GCA_020851885.1 Fimbriimonadaceae bacterium
GAAATTCACGACAACTCGATTCGAGCTTGGCTGCAGCCAAATTCAAACTACGACCAAATGCAGCTTGCCGAGATCTTCGAGGACCTTGGTGAGATGGCGGAAAGCCTGAAACTTCCCGAAGAGGCGAGGGATTGGCGGGCGCTTCGCAGCAAGCTCGCGCCGTATGTCGTCGACCCCGCCACCCATTCGCTGATGTTCGCCAAGGGTGAGCCCTATCGGGACTCGCATCGCCACTTCTCCCATGTGATGGCGATCTACCCGTTCGGCAAGCTGAACGCGCTCAAAGGAGACGAAGTCGTGGAGCCAAGCATTCGACTGCTCGATCAGGTAGGTACGACTTGGTGGTGCGGATACAGCTTCTCCTGGATGTCCGCGATGTGCGCTCGAAACCACTTCGCCGACCTCGCCGCGAAGTACCTGGACGAGTATGTGGACGCCTTCATCCTCCGCAATGGTTTCCATGCCAATGGTGATCAGAAGAAGCGTGGCCTGTCCAATTTCACCTACCGCCCGGTGACACTCGAAGGGAATTTCCAGGCGATGGAGGCGGTCCATGAAATGCTGCTGCAGTCATGGGGTGGCACGATCAGGGTTTTCCCTGCGGTCAGGTCGGCCTGGAAAGATGTCTCGTTCGAGAGCCTGCACGCCGAGGGCGGCTTCAAGGTCTGGGCGAATCGTGTTGCCGGTCGGACAACATACCTCAAGGTTCAAGCAACTGTCGGTCAGGATCTCGCCGTGCTGGATCCATTCGATGGCAAAGGTAAATGGACGATCAAGCCGAGGAAAGTGGGAATCGCGCTTCTCTTCAAGCTTCGGCCGGGGGCCCAAGTCATCGGACGGCTTTAGCGCAGCCCCGCAATGATGGACGCATAGTTCTCTTTCACGACTTTGCGTTTGACCTTCAGGGTGGGGGTCATTTCGCCCGATTCGATCGTAAATGCCCTGTCGAGGATGGCGTGCTTCTTGATCATCTCGAAGTTGGCCATCGTCTTGTTGATCTGGTCGATTTCTGACTTGATCAGCGCTTTGAGCTCTGCACTTTCGCTGGGCTTGGGAATCTCCTTAAGGCCGAGTTTGTCTTTGCACGCATCGATGTTGGGAACGATCAGGGCGACGCAATAGTCCATCCCATCCCCAAGGACCACTGCTTCTTGGATGTAATGCGAGGAGCGCAGCTTGTTCTCGATCGGCTGCGGGGCCACGTTCTTCCCGTTACCGAGAACGAGAAGGTCCTTCTTGCGATCGGTGATCTTCAGATAATGACCGTTGTACTCGCCAATGTCGCCGGTGTGGAACCACCCATCCTGGTCGATCGCCTTTGCGGTCTCTTCAGGCAGATTCCAGTACCCGAGCATCAGGGCGTCTCCTTTAAAGAGGATCTCGCCATCTTCCGCGATCTTCAGCTCTACTCCGGGGATCACTTCGCCAACCGTCTCATAGCGGTTGCGGTCGGGATGGTTGACGCACACACCCGAATAGGTTTCGGTTAACCCGTAGCCTTGAAGGATCGGCAGTCCAAAGGCGCCGAAAAACTCGGCGACATGGGCAGGCAGGGCGGCTCCGCCGGCGGCAAAGAATCTCAAATTGCCACCCATTCTCGCTCTGACCTTCTTTCCCACGACCCGATCGGTCAGCCAGAACAATGGCGCGAACCTGCCATGGAACTTCGCTTTGCCCTGGGCCAGCCCAAGGTGAAACAACTTCTGCGCAAAGGGTTTCTGCTTACTCAAACCATCCATGATCTTGTCCATGGTGGATTCCAAGAACCGGGGAACGACCAACATGATCGTCGGCTTGGCGCTCTCGATGTCCTTGGCCAACGTCATCAGGCTCTTGGAGAAGGCGATCGAGGCCCCAAGCGAGATGGGGAGGAATTGCCCGTCCGTTCGCTCAAAGACGTGGGACATCGGCAGAAAACAGAGGAATCGGTCCGTCTCATCGACTGGCAGCTGAACAGGAATATGGCTGAAAAGGGTTAAAAAGCCGCGATGGGCGAGCATGGCCCCCTTCGGCAGCCCGGTGGTGCCGCTCGTGTAGATGATCGTTGCCACGTCTTCGAGGGTGACGGCATCGATGCGTCTTTCCCATTCCGAAGGATCGAGTGCCCGCTTTGCCGAGGTCTCTTCGTCAGTAACCGATCCCGATCCCTTTAAGGGCAGGAGCCTGAGTCCGTCCATTCCGTCGAGCTTTCGTTGCTGGGAGTCGTCTCCGACCAGCGCCACGGTTGCTCCGCAATCGCGAACGATATATTGAGCTTGGTCCGCGGGCAGGGTTGGATAAATGGGAACGACGATCAGCCCTAAAGTCTGGCAGGCCCAGTCGGCAAGGGCCCACTCGATACAATTGTCGCTTAGAATGACCAGCCGATCTCCCTTGCTAAGATCCAATTCGGCGATCTTGGCGGCTACCCCTTGAACCCGTGTGTATACGTCTCGGTACTTGAGCTCGACCATGCCTGACTTGGCGGGATAGAGCATCGCGACCCGGTCCGCATACCGACGGCATGAATCCCGCAGCATTGCGCCAAGTGATTGCAGTTCCATGGATTGCTGATGATTGTAGTGCGAACAGGTGGTCAGCGGGGGGTTGGTCCGAGAAAACTCAATCCTGATCGAGAATTTTCCTCATGATGGCGAGCGTGCCGCGCTTGTCGAGGGCGTCGTTGTTAATCTCGCAACGGCTACTCAGGAGGCAGGCGGGGCAGCCGTCTTCGCAGGAGCATGAGGCGATCAATTGTCGAGCGCTTTGTAGCCAGCCGGAGGAAGCGTCAAAGAGCTTCTCGCATAGGCCGACCCCGCCCGGCGTCTGGTCATAGACGAAGACGGCGGGAGACATCGAATCGAGGTTGAATGCGTACCACGCGCTTCCGAGATCCCCTCGATCGCACCCCGCAAGCAGCGGTGCCAAGGTCATTAGGGCATGCTCAACGCCATGAACTCCGCCAAGGTGCTTTTCCGGCTCTACATCGATGGGGGCGTTTGGAAGCTCCAGCATCGTGGCCAAGGTCTCGAAAGTCTCGGGAGGGAGGTCCAGGTCCTCGATACCGATGGTCAAGTCTCCATCCAGGGCCCTTCGTCGAAAGCCGATGACCGCCGTGGTCACCTTGACCCCGCGCAAGGACATCGGGCCATTCGCCTTGATGGTCACCTGGGGCTCCAGTATGGACTGCACAATCGGTTGAGTGTAGTAATCCGCATCGAGTGGCTCAAGGTGGGCAACGCCTGTCTCAAGGTCGAGTTCAATGCTCACGTAGGTCGCTCCACGGTGCAAGTAGATGGCCCCTCGGTGAGCGTTCTGCATCGCCCGCCAACGCTCCATACTTCCCAACTCGACGCCATCGTGAAGCAAAACCACTTGCTCGCCTCGCGAACCCCGAATGTCGACCTTCGATGCCGGAGCCTCATGAGACGGGTAAAAGAACATGCCGTTTCGGAACGCCAATTCGCCCGAGCGATCCATGGACTCGGCCAGTTCGAGCGCCTTGGGGCCGAATCGCTCGATCTCGGAAGGCATCAGGGGTCGCTCATGGGCGGCGCAGAGTAACTGGGGCGTCAGGATCTGGGCGTTCTCGGGGTTGATCGTCACGTTCTCATTGCGACCGTCCATCAGAATCTCCGGTTGGCGAAGGAGGTATTGCTCGAGAGCGTCGTTTTGGGCGACGAGGATGGCGAGACCCTCGTGAGTGCCCCGACCCGCTCGTCCTGCCTGTTGATAGAAGCTGGCGATGGACCCGGGATACCCGTTCATCACCACCGCATCCAGCGATCCAATATCCACGCCGAGTTCCATCGCGTTGGTCGCACTAAGCCCAAGGAGATCCCCCTTGAAGACTGCCTGCTCGATCTGCCGGCGTTCCTTGACGGTGTATCCGGCGCGGTAGCTTTCGACCTTGGAGAGGTCGACTGTTCCACCTTCCTTCAATTGCGCCCGGGCGTATTTGAGAACAAGCTCCGCCGAGATTCTCGCTCTGCTGAATACCAGCGTTCGCTGACCCGATTCGGTAAGCATGGTCAGGATCTGCGCGCTCGTCTTATTGGTGCTGAGTCGCTGTCCGCCACCGAGGTCAGGTGGATTCCAAAAAACAAAGGTCCGTCGACCTCGTGGCGCACCGTCCAGATCGATCAGCTTGGGGGTCCTGCCCGTCAGTTTCTGGAAAAGCTCGGTGGGGTTGCCGATCGTCGCGCTGCAAGCGATGATTTGGGGTCGGCAGCGGTGCCACTCGCAGAGCCTCAATAGTCGTCTAAGCACTGCCGCCACGTTGGAGCCGAATACCCCTCGATAGGTGTGCATTTCATCGATCACGATCAACCTGAGCGACTTCAAGAACCGAGTCCAAAGTTCATGCGATGGCAGAATTCCAACGTGCAGCATGTCGGGGTTGGTTAGCACGATGTGGGCTAGTTTCCGAAGGGACGCTCGCTGCGACTTTGGAGTGTCTCCGTCGTAGGTTCCGGCTCGGATCGACGCGGGAAGCATCTTCTCCAGTCTTCCCATCTGGTCCTGAGCCAACGCTTTGGTCGGGAAGAGGTAGAGCATCCGAGACGCGGGCTCGGTGAGCGACCATTGGATTGCGGGCAGGTTATAGCAAAGGGTTTTGCCGCTGTTCGTACCGGTGACGACCACCAAATCCTTGCCTCCCATCGCTTCCTCATAGGCGAGGGCTTGGTGGGTGTACAGGGAATCGAGCCCAAGCTCCTTCAGGCTCGCCGATAGCTGAGCATGCATGGGTGCCTGCGTGGCCCCAAAACTTGCTTCCACGGAGGGATGGGTCTCGACGTGGACGATCTGGTCCCGGTAGGACTCGGCGAATGCCACGGCAACGTTCAGGCTACTCTTCGTCCTCGTCGGTTTCGATAAGGTCGTCTTCCTCACGGTAGTCGGGATTCTCGATCACCCGCACTTTCTTGCGCTGGACGATCTTCACCGCCCACACGCTGATCATGAACAGGATCGAGAGCGGAATCGCCATCATCAACATCGTCAGCGGATCATTGCTGGGGGTGAGGATCGCGGAAAGGATGAATACGAAGACCGTACCGTGCCGCCAGTATTTGGCGAGGGTCTGAGCGCTCAGCAAGCCGATCGCCCCCAACCCATACACGATCACCGGCAATTGGAAGCCAAGTCCAAAAGCCAGCAACAGCTTGACCAGGAACAACACCATCGAGCCGGGCTCTTGAAAGAGACTGGCTCCAGGGAATTCGGCAAGGTAGGAAACGAACCAACTGATCGCCGCCGGCAGGCAGAACCAGCAAAATACGGTGCCCATGAAGAAAAGGGCAATGGAGAATGGAGCAATTCGCTTAAGCGGGCGCTTTTCCTTCTCGCGCAAGCCGGGGGCAATGAATCCCCACAACTGCGTCATGACGATTGGCATCGCCAAAACAAGCCCGATGATGAAGGACATCTTCATCTTGAAGATGAACATCTGGGTGAAGTGCGAGAAGACTTCTTTGTACTCGGCGCCCTTGGGAAGCGAGTCCTTTAGGCCGGCTTTGACGATGTTGTTGAAGAACTCGTAAACGTAGGGTTCGGCGAACCAGCCGATGAGCCACCCGATCGCGATGACCTGTATGGAGCGAACCAGCCGCGCTCGCAGTTCATCGAGGTGCTCGATTAACGTAGCACGAAACTCCTCACGTTCTCCTGAGGAGGTGCGTGATTTGGTGAACTTAGGTTGCGCGCCCAAGGCGTCTCTCCCTTACTGCTCCAAAGTGAAGATCGATTGCTGTCGGATCCTGAGGTATTGGACTTGAGGTGTACCGCCGCCGGTCTGGCCGCCGCGTCCACCGAATCCGCCGGGGCCGAATCCTCCGACCGGGCCGCCACCCTGGGCTCCAGAGGGACCACCGAAGTTGCCCTTCTGCCGATCCAGACCAGGAGCGCCAACTCCGCCGCCGCCGCCCGCGGTTCCGACTCCCGGTCGTCCGCCACCGGCTCCGGGAGCAGGTCCTGCGCCGCCGCCCGCCGCGCCGCCCTGGCTCTCCATCTTGCGATCAAGAGTCATGTCGCGGATCGACTTCACGATCACGCCTTTGTCGAGCGCGAACCAAATGGTCTCGGTCATTTCGACTTTGTCATCGGCGAAGGCACGTCCACGGGCCTGCAACTGCTTGCCCTCCATGCTCTTCGGTCCCGCGGTGATAATGTTTCGAATCTTCGCGCAGGGATGGCCCATTTCCCACTCGACGCCTACGAATTCGCCGCGAGCGAGGAACTTGCTCGTCAACCGAGTCACTTCGCTGATCTTCGAGAGATCGAGCATTCCATTTTGGAAGCGGCCCTGCCAAGAATCGCCAGGGCGAACGGACTTATCGGGGAGAGTCGGTAGCGGATAGAGCGCATAGAGATTCGTCATCACATCTTCGCCAGTCGAGCCTGTGGTGCCCTCCATGGGGAAGTACGTGGGAACCGATCCGAACACCTCGCGACCCGGGTTGGTGATCCTCATATAAATCGGGTGCATCTGGTAGTCGTAGTACCGATTCGCTTCGGTGCTCGATGCCGTCGTGAGGAGCGCGTAGTCTTTACCCTTGGTCGGCAAAGCCTGCAGTCTCATCAAACCGTCGCCGTTTCCGTAGGAATTGTCCACGGCGTAAAGCAGACGAATTTGCTCGGATTCAAGCGGAAGCTCGGCAGGTCGTCCGCCGGCTCGATTCTGCGTGCCGGTGATCGTGGACACCGCGACGCGCTGTTCGAGGTTGTAAACCATCTCGGTCTTCGGTGCGAACTTATAGCGAAGCTTGAAACCGTCTGCTGGAATCGCAATGCTGGCTGAATTGGCGACATTGACCGTCACTGAGGAGCGGTCCACGATTCGCGGGTTGTCGCTGTAGTCGACGTATAGGACGACCTCCAGATTGACCTTGCCGTCCGCGATGTTTCGGCCCTTGGTGTCCAGCGTATAGTCGTAATACTTGCCGGAAAGGGGCGGAGTGATCGCTTCGATGAACTTGCCGTTCAGAAAAATGCCAATGTATCCGCCAGTTGGGATGCTGTTCTTCGGAATGAGAACGTGCACCTTTTCGCGGACCTTGGCGCCATCAGCCGGCCGGACGATCGTGAACGGCGCTTGGGCAAGCGCTGCTCCCACGATCGTCATAAAGACGAGAGTAACTAAAGGTCGCTTCATCAACAATCCTCCGAACGCGCCACGGGGGCGTGCAGATTCCGTAAGCATTATGACGCCGTCTCTTGTGAAGACGTCACACCACTTGCCACGATCTGTGCATTTCATACGTCTCTTCTAACTCGGCCCTGAATACGGCCGCAACAAAGCTATACGACTGTCCACTATAATACAATCGTTCATGGCCATTCTCCTCGACCTCGAGACCCTCAACCCGGAACAGCGCGAAGCCGTGGATTGGCCCGGTGGCCCGCTGCTGATTTTCGCCGGAGCCGGCTCGGGGAAGACCCGGGTGATCACCCACCGAATTGCGCGATTGATCCAGGCCGGGATTGCTCCAGCGCGCATCTTGGCCGTGACATTTACAAACAAGGCGGCGCGGGAGATGAAGGAACGCATCGCCATCCTGGTGGGCGACCGCGCTTCCTCGATGTGGATCGGCACGTTTCACTCCCTGTGCGCCAGGATGCTGAGGATCGATGGCAAGGCGATCGGGATCGATCCCAATTTCGTCATCTACGACGATGGCGACCAAGTCTCCCTGATCCGCGAAATCTTCAAAGCCAAGAACATCGACGATAAGTCGATCCAGCCGAGAAGCGTCCTGAGCGAGATATCCAGTGCCAAGGAGAAACTCCTCACTCCCGAGAAGTACTCCGAGAAGGCGACGGGCTTCTTTGAGCGAATCGCCGCCGAAGTGTACAAGTCGTACAACGCCCTGCTCAACAAGGCGAATGCCCTGGATTTCGACGACATCCTCTTCTATACCGTGCGCTTGCTGGAACAACGCGAAGACGTTCGTGAAAAGTACCAGGAGCGCTTCCAGCACGTCCTCGTCGATGAATATCAGGACGTCAACTACGCCCAATATCAAATCGTGCACCTGATCTCGGGCAAGCATCGGAATATCGTGGTTGTGGGTGACGACGACCAGTCGATCTA
>JADZBW010000163.1 GCA_020851885.1 Fimbriimonadaceae bacterium
CTATATTGAGATCAAGGGTCCAACAACGATTGGAAATCGCTCCGGTGTTAAGTACACCAAGGTTCTTCCAAGCTACAAGAGAAAAGCCGAACAGGCGATCGAGAGAAAGACCATTCCCAAGCAGCATGAGAAGCGAGTCAAGGAGTACTTCGAGAGTTTGTCAGGTGGAAAGTAGCGATCCGCCTCCTACCAAAATCCACGTCCCAACCAAGAAAATCATGGCATCAGAACAAAGCGCACAGTGGTTCAATGAGACCTTCAACAAGGTCCGCGACGAAATTCGGAAGGCGATCGTCGGACAGGAGGAAGTCGTCGAAGGAGTCCTCATCGGTCTCGCGGCGAACGGCCACATCCTGCTGGAAGGAATGCCGGGACTCGGCAAGACGCTCCTTGTCCGATCGCTGGCGAGGGCGCTCGATTTGGACTTCTCCAGAATCCAATTCACTCCCGATATGATGCCCGCCGACGTCACGGGGACGAACATTCTCGCCCAAGCTGATTCGGGTGCTCGGTCCTTTGAGTTCCGACGCGGTCCCGTCTTCGCCAATATCGTGCTTGCCGACGAGATCAACCGGGCGACACCCAAGACTCAATCGGCGATGCTCGAAGCGATGCAGGAGCGTTCGGTGACCGTGGGCGGGAAACGCCATGAGCTTCCGGAGCCATTTCTCGTGATGGCCACCCAAAATCCGGTGGAGCAGGAAGGTACCTATCCCCTACCGGAGGCACAGCTGGATCGTTTCTTCTTCAAGGTCCTGGTCCCTTATCCAACAAAGGCAGAACTGGCCGAAGTGGTCCATCGGACAACCACCGGTGAGCATGAAGAACCTCTGTCGGTGGCAAGTGGCGAAGACGTTCTCAAGTTGCGGTCCATCGTGAGGGAAATCCCGATCGCCCAAAACGTGCTGGATTTCGGGCTCTCCATCATCGTGGGCACCCATCCCGAAGGGGAAGGATCGACGCAAATCGCGGCTCGTTATTGCCGATTTGGATCATCGCCGCGCGGAGCTCAGTCCCTCATCACCGCGGCGAAGGTCAACGCCCTCTTGGAGGGTCGCTTCAATGTCTCGAAAGAAGACCTTAAGAAGGCTGCCAAGCCCGCTCTTCGACACCGTCTGCTCCTCAACTTCGAAGCAGAAGCCGACGGCATGACCGCGGATCGGGTGATCGATCAGGTGGTCCAGGCCGTGGAAACAGGGGACCGCGATCCGATCCGCCTATGATCCTGGGCCGTAACGTCATGAGGTCGAGAGAAGGAGCCCACGCCAAATGGTGACCCTGCTCGAACCCCGTGAGTTTCGACTGCTGGAAGGACTGCGATTCAATCCGCGCAAGTCTTTCACCGGCAAAATTCGCGGCGAGCGATTGACCAAAAAAAAGGGTATTTCGATTGAGTTCAGCGACTACCGCGAATACTCGGAAGGCGATGATCTACGGCACCTCGATTGGAACGTACTCGCCCGGCTCGAATCCCCGATCATGAAGACGTATCGGGATGAAGAGGATCTCGCCGTCCACCTCCTGATCGATGCCAGCGAAAGCATGTCCTTTGGGGAGCCGGCAAAGCAGGCGACGGCTGACCACCTGGCGACGGCGCTCGGGTACGTCGGATTGGCCGCAGGCGATGCCCTTTACCCGCGAAGGATCGGCGTGCGCGAGAACCCAATGGCTGCGCTCAGGGGTCGATCGTCGATTGTGCGCCTCAATGCCTACTTAACGTCGACCAAGGGCGAGGCGAAACCTGAATTCTCGCTGTCGAACACTCTCAGGAGTTTCGCCAATTCATCGGCTCGGACCGGTCTTGTGATCCTCCTCAGCGATGGCATGGATCCGGAGATCGAAGGTGCGATCCGAGCAATGGGTGGGCGCGGACATGAACTCTGGTTCATTCAAATTCTCAGCGATATCGAACTCGATCCGGACTTGGAAGGCGATTTGAGACTTTTGGACGCCGAAGGCGAAGGAAAAGTTGAGATCACCGCCAACAGCTACGCCCTTCGCGCCTATCTGGACAATCTAAGACGTCATAACGCGATGATTCGCGATGCTGTCCTCCGCATTGGCGGTCGATACGCATTGGCCAATTCGGCGGCGACGGTGGAATCGATTCTAAGAGACACCCTTAAGCGCGAGGGATGGGTGCAATGAGCCTCCAGAACCTGGGGGCCTTGCTTTGGCTGGTCCCATTGGGTGGGGTCATCATCATTCTCTATCTACTAAGAATGAAACGGCGGGATCTTCGCGTTCCGGCGACATTCCTCTGGCCCGAACGTACCGAGGAGATTCGAGCAAACTCCCTCTTCCAAAGGTTGCGATTTTCTTGGTTGCTTGTGCTACAACTACTCGCGTTGACTTTGATCGTCTTCGCGATCGCCAAACCGCAAACGAAGCAGCGTGGGCTTACCGGTGAGGTCACCGTCATCGTTGTGGACGCATCGGCGAGCATGGGGGCGACCGATGTTGAGCCGACTCGATTCGATGCCGCCAAGCGGCTTGCGAAGGAGGCGGTAGAGTCTGCGAAACCTGGAGATCGTATCGCGCTGATCGAAGCGGGTCCCAATCCGCGGGTCGTGTTCTCTCTCAGCAACGACCCTCGCAAGCAAGTGCGGTCGATCGACACCATGTCGCGATCCGACGCGGAGGTGGACATTGGTGAAGCGCTACGTTTGGCCGCTGCATTGGTCGGAACCGAGGAATCGGCGCGAATCGTCCTCTTGTCGGATGGAGTGTTCGAGCCGGTCAAGGACTTTTCACGCGGCAAGGCGAGCCTGATCTTTCAGTCGATCGGAAAGAGCGACCACAATTTGGCCATCACCGCGCTTGGAGTCGCGGATACCGGGCAAGGTCGCCAAGTGTACGTCGGTGTACGCAACCCCAGCGGCGCCCAGCTTTCAGGCAAGGTTAACCTCTATGCCGACGGCAAACTCTTGGACTCCGAAAAGGTCACGATCAATACGGACAAGTCCTGGGGCAAAACCGTTGCCGCTCCGGCGGGCACG
Organism: Fimbriimonadaceae bacterium; assembly: GCA_020851885.1. Lineage (GTDB taxonomy): Bacteria > Armatimonadota > Fimbriimonadia > Fimbriimonadales > Fimbriimonadaceae > 55-13. The sequence goes on from JADZBW010000163.1 coordinate 3,000, forward strand.
AGTCTGATCGAGGCTCGACTGGATGCCGACGATTTCCTGAAGTCCGACAATTATGCGGTCGCATTGGCAAACCCAGGGGCTTCGCTGCGAGTTCTCTTGGTTGGAAAGGGCGATTTCTTCATCGAGCGGGCTCTATCTCTCGACCCAAGGGTGACTTTGGATCGTGCCTCCGAGGTTCCCATGGGCGAGCGTGGCGCTGGTCCGGGCGGGGTTTATGACGTGGTGGTATTCGACGGAACTCCGGCGGTTCCGGTCAAGGCCCGTGGCGTCCTTAGCCTTGGATCAGTCGGCGCCTTAACTCCCGTAACGCGAGTCGGTTCGACGAAGACCCCTGATTTCGTCTCGGCCGAAAATGTGAAGCTGATGGACGGTGTGGACTTTCGAAATGTCTACATCGAAACGATGCAAAAAGTGCGCCCCAAACCGGAAGGCAAGGTTGTCGCCACATCAAATGACGGACCGCTGTTGGTGTCCTCAAGCGGCGACCAACGCCAGGTGTATCTCGCCTTTGAACCGTTACAGTCCGATTTCCCCTTGAGTGTGAGCTTCCCGATCTTCATCGCAAACGTGCTCGACTTTCTTGGCGGCGATGAAGGGACGGGTGATCTCGCGATCCGGGCAGGGCAGACGTTCAGCATTCCCGCCAGCAAACCGATTCTTCTCACCAAGCCCGATGATGAAGTCGCGGAAATCCCGTCGAATGGCTCCACTGCGGTCGTCCGCGACGTCAAAACAGTCGGCAAGTACGGCCTTCGGGTGGATGGAAAGCAGCGTTCCGTTTACGCCACATTGAGAAGCGACCGTGAGTCCAAGATTGCTCCGGAAGTCGATGTCGAACTGGGTGGCGGCGCCATCAAAGCCGTCCGTTCGCCCATGCGCTTTGCCGATTTTTGGCGACCCCTCCTGCTGCTCTGCTTGCTTGTTCTTGCCGGCGAATGGTGGCTGTTTACGAGGAAAAGCTAATGAGGTTTACCGACCCCATTTGGCTGCTTCTACTGATTCCAACGGTTGCCGGCCTCTTCTATACGTTTCGTCACGTTCACGGGATGGCAAGAGGCCGAAAGAGGCTGGCTTTCGTGGTCCGCTTCACTCTTGCCGCATTTCTGATCGTGGCCCTCAG
>JADZBW010000164.1 GCA_020851885.1 Fimbriimonadaceae bacterium
CAGAAAGTGCACCTGTCGTGACGGAGTCTTCTCCGACAAGGGCGAATTCCATGGGCAAACGACCGCCGTGTCGATTCCCCGCCCGATAAGACCCTCAGTCAAGAAAGCCACGTAGCGCTCGATGCCGCCCCAATCTTTCAGTGAACTCGCGACCTGAAGGACCTTCATCCCAAGTTCTCGAGCAACCAGGCACGGTTGGCTTCAACCATGTCGGGATGCCAATCATGGCCCCAATCGTATTCCACAAGGCTCTTCTTACCCGGCAGGGCGTTGAAGGTTGCCTTGACCGCCTCTGGACGACAAGCAGGGTCTTTGAGTCCGTAGGAGACCTGCGTTGGAACTCGACAGCGAGTCGCATGATTGACGGTGTCGAAATAGCTGACGGTATTGAGGACCCTCGCTTCGCCAAGAGGTATGTCGTTCATGAAGTCTCGAAGCTCCTTAAGCGGGTAGCGATACACCGTCTTCATCAGCGTATGCTGGATACCGCTTAGGAACGGCATATCGGAACAAACGGCCTTGACGATTGGACAGTGAGCGCCGAGCCAAATTGCCATGCCCCCGCCTTGACTCAGACCCATCGCACCGATCCGATCCTCGTCCACTTCGATCTGAGCCTGAAGAACCCTCGTCGCGACGATCGCATCCTGCAACATTCGACGAAAGATCCATTTTTCAGGGTCTTCGGCACCCACTGAGAAGTAACCACGCTCCGTGACGTACTTCTCTTGGTGAAAGGCAGATTCGCCGTGGAAGTTGAAACTCAGGCTGCAGAAGCCATCTCTGGTTCCATACTGGTTGGGCAGCAGGGACTCTCGCCCATAGGGTGCGATCCAAACGAACCCAGGACAGCGCCGCTTGCCCTCAGGATAGGCTAACCAACCTTCGACTGCAAACTCCATCCCCTGGAACAAAATCGTTTCAACCACGAATCCAGGCAACCGAAAATCGTTCGTGTTGCTACGTCGATAGTCCAGTTTGACCGCGTAGGCTTCCGCGACCGCGTCGGCCCAAAATACGTCGAAGTCCTCAGGGACGTAGGGAACGAGATCGCTCATGCACTGACGGAGCGCTGAAGTGCTTCAACATGTAGGCCGGTGGTCATCAGCCATGCCGTGGCTCGCTGAATCTCCTCGACCGGGCCTTCAAGTTCCAGATGCACCCAACCATAGTCCACGTCGATGTTCGCTTTGCGAACAGTGATTTTCACATTGGTGAATTCACGGCAGAGCTTCCAGATCCAGGGCTCGCCAACGCTTTCCTTGCCGGCAGTGATGTTGAGATCGACGATGGTCATGGGTTCCTCGGACCAGATTCTACCGCACGGCAAATTGGGTTCGCCCAAACGTATAATGTCAACCGAGATACCCAATGAGCAATCGAGTCCTTGTTTTCGACACAACACTCCGCGATGGTGAGCAAAGCCCAGGCGTACGTCTCAACGTCGACGAAAAGGTCGAAATCGGTTTGAAACTCGTGGATCTCGGAGTAGATATTGTCGAGGCTGGATTTCCTATCAGCTCACCGGGAGACTTTGAGAGCGTCAATACCCTCGCAAGAGAGCTCCGTGGGGTGACCATCTGCGGATTGACCCGCGCTCGTGAAAAGGACATCGAAGTTGCCGCCGAAGCCTTGAAACCGGCGGAGCGCCGTCGCATCCACACAGGTCTGGGAGTAAGCGACAACCACCTAGAATTCAAGCTCAGAATGACCAAGGAGGAGGCGCTCGAGACCGGGGTGAAAGCGGTCCGGTATGCCAGACAGTTCACCGACGATATCGAGTACTTCATGGAAGACTCCGGACGGGCCGATCCCGAGTACGTCTACAAGGTCGTCGAGTCGATCATCGCAGCGGGAGCGACCACGATCAACGTGCCGGATACCACCGGATTCACCTATCCAAACGAGTACTACCACTTGATCAAAGGGATCATCGAGAATGTGCCCAATTCTGACAAGGCGGTTTTCTCCTGCCACTGTCACAACGACCTCGGGATGGCAACTGCGAACACCCTGGCCGGAGTGTTGGGCGGCGCCCGTCAAGTCGAAGTGACCGTCAACGGAATCGGCGAGCGAGCGGGAAATACGGCCCTCGAAGAAGTTGTCATGGCCCTTCATATCCGCAGCGACAAATTACATTGCCAGACCGGTGTGGACACGCGCAAGCTCCTGCCGATCTCACGGCTGGTGGCGAAATTGACCGGTATGGTCGTCCAGCGAAACAAGTCGGTGGTTGGCGCAAACGCCTACGCCCATTCGAGTGGGATCCACCAAGACGGCGTTCTCAAAGAGCGATCGACTTACGAAATCATCGACCCGCTCCTTGTCGGGGCTGAGCGCAGCGAAATCGTCCTGACCGCAAGGTCGGGCCGGCATGGATTGAAGTATCGGCTCCATGAAATGGGCTTCGATTTCACCTCCGAACGATTCGAACACCTGTACAACGAATTCCTGAAGGTGGCCGACACCAAGCAAGAAGTCGACGAGGACGACCTGCGAGAGTTGGTAAACAAGTAGGCTTAAAATGCCGGTCGCATAGTAGCAGGCCGCTCGAGTGATTGGATGGGAATTGCCATCCATGTCGAGCGGGTAATCCCAGGGCCAAGGAATCGGGGTCGGTACAATATGTCCTATGGCAGTCGAGATCCTGATGCCCGAATTGGGCGAGTCCGTTCATGAAGGCACCGTGAGCCGTTGGCTCAAGAAAGTCGGCGAATTTGTGAAGGAAGACGAACCTGTCGTCGAGATCATGACCGACAAAGTCAATACGGAATTGGGAGCTCCGGCGAGCGGCGTTCTCACGGAGATTCTGATTCAAGAGGGCGAGCAGGTCGAGGTCTTCCATGCGATGGGGCTGATCGAAGAAGGTGCGACAGCTGGGTCGACCTCAACGAAGGTCGACAAGCCTGCACCGGAGTCGAAGGCAGAAGTTCCTCCGCAGGAAGAAGCGCCACTCCCGCCGCGTGTTGCCGCTTCGGGGGGACGACGTTGGTATTCGCCCGTTGTCAGGGCGATCGCCAAAGCCAACGGTTTGAGCGACGACCAATTGGCAGGCATCGCCGGATCTGGAGCTAATGGACGGGTTACCAAGGCCGATCTCGAAGCTTTCTTGGCCAAATCTGCCAACAAGCCCTCTTCCGTGGCCCAACCCCTCGTGCCAAAATCGGTGGCCCCGCCGGTCGTTGGCACCGATCAAGAAATCTATCCCCTCATGGGCATGCGAAAGATGATCGCTGAGCACATGATGCGCTCGGCGGCGGTGCCGACCGTTACAACGATCACGGAATGCGATGTCACCCCGATGGTTGCCTTCCGAGAGCGAAACAAAGAAGCTTTCCAAGCTCAATATGGCGTCAAGCTCACTTATACGCCATTCTTCCTAAAAGCCCTCGCCGAAACGCTCATCGAGTTCCCGATCGTCAATTCAAGTTTACGAGACGATTTTCAAGTTGTGAAGAACAACGGCGTCCATCTTGGAGTCGCGGTCGCACTTGGCGAGAAAGGACAAGATGGCTTGATCGTTCCCGTGATTCGCGACTGCCACAAGAAGTCTTTGATCGAGCTTGCCAAAGACCTGGAAGGGATTGCCAAGGCAGCAAGAGCCAATTCACTGAAGCCAACGGACGTTCAAGGTGGCACTTTCACCCTCACCAATCCGGGCACTTACGGTGCGCTCTTCGGAACTCCGATGATTAACGCCCCGCAGGCGGCAATTCTGGGTGCCTATGCCATACGCAAGCAGCCGGTGATCGTGGAGGACATGATCGCCATTCGCAGCATCATGCACTTGGTGTTGACCTACGACCACCGAATCATCGATGGTTTGGTAGCCGGCCAGTTTCTTGCTGCTTTGCGAGATCGACTGCAGAAGTTCGACTTCTTCAAGTAAGTCAGGCGAATCGGGTGGCCAGGCGATTGAGTCCGCCACCCTATCCCTATGGCGCGTCTCTACTATCCGCGGGCCAAGAAGCTCTCCAGGTCGGCTTCCGAGACGCCTGGTTCGCCAGGCGAGACGTTATTCAGCCGACCGTCGAGCATCCATTTCTCCAATTCGTCGACGAGGGAGAACAGATGATCGAATGAATCGACCACAAACAGCAGCGGCTGATAATGGTCGATCTCGAAATACTGATTGATCACCCACTCCAGTTGAATCGGATAACGCTGGACATCGGGCGATTCGATACAGTGAGCGATCTCTCCATAGGAGCTCAGCAGCCCGCTACCATAGACCTTGAGGCCCTTCCCCGCCGAATCTTTCATCAAGCCGAACTCGATGGTGAACCAGAAGAACCTGGCCATCGCCTTGATGATGGACGTCAACCGTCGAACTTGTTCGTCCCGATCTTTGATTCCCAGGACGATTTCGGCCGCCGTATGGGCGCAGTCCCCGAATCGCACCAGGGTATCGGCAAAGGCCTTGTCGGTGTGCATTGGCACATGTCCGGCGATGTCGTGGAAGATATCGGGTTCGGGTAGATAATCCAGCTTGGCGGCATCCCGAATCGTAATCGTCGTTGGGAATTCACGGTTTCTGAGGCAATCGAAGAAGAGGTATGCCGGAACGTAGCCACTCACCGGTTTGGCGGAGAAGCCGGTCAACGGGCACAAGAACTGGTTGACCTCTTCGAGTTTCGGAACGCGCTCGGGGTTCAGGCAGAGAGAACCGATCCCCTTCATGAAATGCTCGTTCGCGTATTGCTGCCACCTGGGCGCCATTCGAGCGTAAAGTTGGCGCCAAGCCTCGTGATTGGCATCCGAATAAAGTTCGTAGGGCTGGTAGATGTAGAGTTCGCCCTTCGCTTGGGCCTCCTCGATGAAGGGGGCTTGAGTCGTGGTAAGGCCGGATGGAACGAAATCGGGAGCGACGTTGCTCGGGACCGTCTTCATATCCTCATTATGAGGGGTTTTGCCTCAATACCGATCATAGGCACGGCTTCTCTTCAGGTAGAGATGCCATAAAGCGATGGTGATGGTAGCCACGACAGGCAGAACCAGGGCCAGGTAGTGGCTGTACAGCGTCTTTCGATTCGGCAGCATTTGCTGGTAAACAAAGTCCCGGGCAAGCATGAAGTAGTTAAAGCCGACGTAAAGGCCGATCGCGATCGGTATGAAGGCGCACCACTTCAGCCAAGTCTTCTCGGTGCGATTCTCAAAGTGAATTCC
>JADZBW010000165.1 GCA_020851885.1 Fimbriimonadaceae bacterium
AATTGTGGCAGGTCTGAGCGATGTGGACTCGTCCGAGCCTATGCCATTCATAGGCCGCTTGCTTCCCTAATCTTGTTCCTTTCCCTAAAATGCAGGCATGGACACCATTAATCGTACGTTTGTCGGCGTCCGAGTACCCGCTGCCCAATTCGGCCAAATTGAAGAGAAACTCATCCTGATCAAACGAAAGCCAGGCGTGGACAATATCCGTTGGAATGCGCCCAGTGAGCTGATTCTGATCCTTGCCAGTTTGGGAGAGTTGGGAATTGGCACCATGGCCTCCCTCCGACCTGTCATGCAGCACATCTCCGAACAGTACGCTCCACTCGAACTGGAGATCAAGGGCTTCGCCGGGCTACCCAATATGATCCAACCGCGCTACCTCTATGCCGGGTTTGACGGGCCGGATATCCCCCGACTCCTGGATCTGGCCCAAAAGGTGGATCGAGCGATGCGCCCGCTCACGCCTTATCCCGATTCCAAACCTTTCCACCCTCATCTTCTCCTTGGAAGATTGAAGACCGAGAACGAGACTTTCAGGGTGAATCTGGGAAGGGCGCTCAAGCTGGTCGAACAGCCTTCGATGGGCCAATGGAGGATCGATCACCTCGAACTGCTTATCAGCTCAGCGAGCACTTCTGGAATCGGGTACACCGTGGTCGATCAAGCTTATCTTCGTGGCTAAGACTTCGATCAGCTTGCGCAACCCTGCATCTTCGTCGGTAACCAACAGGTGCTTGGCGGCTCTAACTGCTGGAAGAAACTGCTTTGGTAACCGAGAATAGGCGCCGTTCGACTCGCCGACCGGACGGTGGTGCGGCTCGATCGACTTGATCGCATCCGCCGCCGCCTCAAAAATCATCAAGTGTGGAACCTGCTCCTGAGCCGTCGTATCCAGGTTATCTTTAACCAAGGCGGTCCGAACCCGAGCCAACAGACTCTTCTCGCGTGAGATGAGGTCCATCACGTGGGTCGACTCATGCAAAACAACTTCGGCGAAGTCGTACCGCGTGTACTTCTCTGCCCCGATCACGACTTTCCAACCGTCGAGGGTCTGGATCGTCATGCCCTCCTTTCCACCTGAATACGGCAAAACCAGGATCTGAATGGACTTGGGAACCGTCGCCATCTTCAATCGACCCGCGATCCAGGTCAACAGCTCGTCTGACTTCGGCCCAACGCTTCCCTTCCAGGTTGTAATCGCATCGTCGACCCGCGATTTGTAGTCCGTCCACTTGGAAGCGAACGGTTGCTTGGCGGCAGACATTGCCGACTGAAGTTTGGCGACCACTTCCTTGATTGGAAGCAATCCGCCCATGGGCCGACCGATCCTCATCGGAATCAAATCGAGACCTTCCTCCGAACCCGCCGTATATGCCAGCACATCGATCGATCTCCAATAGAGCTCGTCGATCCGGGGCTGGCCCACGTCCTTTGCCTCCAAAGTTCGCCCATCTCTCAGCGTGATCTTGTTTGGAAACATCTGCTCCAACTCCGTCAGTGCACGGATGGCTGAGGCAAACGATGGATCTGTTGCCCTTACTTGAATCGACCTGAGATATCCGTAGCGAGCGGCATATTCCGAGGTCGAAAGATTGATAATCGAGGCTCTGGCCAGGCAGCCGACGGCAAAGAGCAGACTAATGAAGACGAACCGATTCATCCACGCTAATCTACTCAATCGCCCGATGGATGTGTCTCCAAGCACCCCGATCCCAGCAAAAACTCAACGAGCGACCGACCCATGCGATGACAGCCGATTCATGGCAAGGGGTTTGCAGAACCTGCGGCCAACCTGTCAATCCCTCCTAATAGGCTTTACCTGCCCAACACAATCAGCGTAAGATGGAACAGGCGAGCGACGCCTGCGCCGCTTGCACTTTGCACCCGATGGAGGATTCTATGAAGCAGTACTCTGCTGAGAACATTAGGAACGTCGCGATTGTGGGCCACGGCGGTAGTGGTAAGACCATGTTGGTCGAGCACCTGCTCTTCACCGCCGGAGCATCCGACCGAGTTGGAAGCGTGGACGCCGGGAATACGCAGTCCGATTTTGATCCCCTTGAAATCCGGCGCAAGATCTCCCTCAATGCCAGCGTCGTTCCTTTGGAATGGAACGGCTGCAAGATCAATCTGATCGACGTCCCGGGCTATCCCGATTTCATTGGTGACCTTCATGGGGTAGCACGCGTCGTCGAGGCAATGATCATCGTAACGGAGGCAAAGGCGGACCTGGATGTCGGCTTTGAGCTCGCATGGGAGATTGCCGAGGAACATGGCCTCGCAAAGTGTATTTTTGTCAATAAGCTGGAGCGGGATAATGCCGACTACGAAGGCTTGATGAACACCCTCCACGAGCGTTACGGCCGAAAGGTGGTCGGCGTTCAGATTCCCATCGGTCATCAGGCAGCGTTCAGCGGCGTTCTCGATCTCCTGAACATGAAGGTTTATAAAGGCAAAGACCGGGGTGTGGAGATCGAAGACGTCCCAACCGGTTATGCCGAAGAAGCGATCGAGCGTCGCGACAAAATGATGGAGGCCGCCGCCGAAGGCGACGACGACCTCGCCATGAAGTATCTCGAAGGCGAGCAGCTCACCGAGGAAGAGATCGAGCATGGCCTTCTGGTTGGAGTCGAGACTGGCAAAGTCGTCCCAATCCTCCTTGGCTCGGCGGCAAGCGGCATCGGAGTGGCGACGCTTCTGGACCGAATCATCCACGAGCTTCCCTCCCCCGTCGACATGCCGAAGCAAGTCGAGGGCAAGGATATCAAAGCCGAACCTAACGGTTCGCTGACCGGATTCGTCTTTAAGACGACGGCCGACCCGTTCGTTGGCAAGATCAACTTCGTGCGTATCCTCTCGGGGACGTTGAAAGCGGATGATCACGTTCTCAACGTGAATCGGGAAAAGGACGAGCGCGTCCACAACCTCTTTTATCCCCACGGCAAGGGACAGGAGGCGGCGACCTCCGTTTCGGCAGGGGACATCTGCGCGATCGCCAAACTTTCGGACACCCATACGGGAGACACCCTCTGCAGTGTGAAGGACAAGGTCATGCTGCCCCCCATCGAGTTCCCCGAGCCGATCTACCGGATCGCCGTCATCCCCGCCACCAAGGCGGACGAGGACAAGTTGGGGACCGCGATTCAGCGTCTCATGGAGGAAGATCCTACGTTCAGGCATACCCGGGACCCCATCGCCCATCAAGAGATCCTGGAAGGCATGGGAGACATTCATCTGGAGACGATCATCGAGAAGATGAAGTCGAAGTTCGGTGTCAATGTGAACATCACCGACGCCCGCGTGCCTTACAAAGAGACGGTCAGAACACCCGCGAAAGCCCAGGGTCGTCACAAGCGACAGACTGGCGGTAAGGGTCAGTTTGGAGATTGCTGGATTGAGTTGCAGCCCCTCGAACGAGGCGGCGGATTCTCATTTGAGAACAAGGTGGTGGGTGGAGCCATTCCCAAGAACTTCATCCCGGCGATCGAGAAAGGGATTCGAGAAGCCGCCGATCACGGGCTGGTTGCGGGCTATCCAGTGGTCGACTTCAAGGTCACCGTCTATGACGGCAGCTACCACGACGTCGACTCAAGCGAAATGGCCTTCAAAGCGGCCGGAGCGATCGCCTTGCGGGCCGCGGCAGAAAAGGCCCAAGCGGTCATTTTGGAGCCAGTCCTCAACGTGGAAGTCGATGTTCCCGATGAGAACGTGGGTGACGTGGTTGGAGACCTGAACGGGCGGCGGGGCCGCATGCAGGGAATGGATCCAATCTCACCTGGCAAGACCCGAATCAGGGCCACGGTTCCAATGGCGACAATGATGAGATATGCGCTCGACCTGCGGTCCATCACCAAGGGGCGAGGCAGGTTCCGTCAGAGTGTCGATCATTATGAGGAGTTACCTCACCCCGAGCAGCAGGCGCTGATCAATGAGTACGCCAAGCAACGGGCGGCTCACGAGTCGGAGCACTGAATCCAGCGAAGCAAGAGAGTCGACGGATTGTCGTCCCGTCGACTCTCTAGAGATCAGGCGGATCACTGCCTCTGTAAAATCTTGTGAATGCGGTGATGCGATTTCTTCAGGCCGAAGATTTCGAGATCGGAGTAAATGGGGTTCATGGCTGCTTACGCCCTCGGCCACCGTAGATACCCAAGGGCAATGCGGACCCTAGCGTGGTTCTTTGTTTGAACTTTCTTCTGGTTATCGGCGGGAGCCAAACTGGCAAATCTGTCGCTCTCTATGAAATACATGGGCACGCTGCCGACCCTGTACTCCTCCGATTTGGGACTGTTCTCGTGCTATCGCCAGCAGCATTCTCCGGCTTGGACACGGCGCCTCTCTGTCGCGGGCCCTCGGATGCAATGATAGGCTATCGCGTGATCCCAACCCCAGGGATGGTGCTGATCGATTGCGGGTCCCATTACGAACCATCGACCGGAAGCGGAATTCCAATGGTTTTCTCAATGCTTTGAGACTGAACGGGTCCATTGACCGTGTCCAGCGGTCAAAGGTGAAGTCCCATGATGAGGATTGGGGTGGATTCGGTCCGAACATCGACCCCAACACTTACGTTTGGCTCGAGTTTCCTGGTGAGACATTTCCTCCAACTGTCGTGAAGAATGAGCCTTGGGCGAGCTGGATCGCTAGGAAATGCGCCAATTCAAGAGAAGCGATCTAGATATTGAACGCTTCTTCGGCCCGGGCGATTTCCTGGGTCATCACATTCCGGATGATCTCAAGTTGCTCGGGGAGTATCTCCACCAGATCGAGTAAAGACTCCTCAATTTCATAGTTTCCGCCGGGCACATTGTTGGTCATGCCCGCTTGGTGCGCCAGCCGGTTCGCGATGCCCACGATCGCCGAGGTCTGGGAATTCTCCTCATCCATCCAGGGTTCGTTGTGATAGCGCACCGCGTCGCAGATCAACTTGGTGAGTCCCCACTGCTCGACCATCATGGCGCCAAGTTGGCTATGGTCGAACCCGTAGTTCAGGAGTTCCGATTCATGGAGCCTCAGGTCCTCTTCGATGGCGTATTTGATCGCCTTGTCCAGTTCCATTGGGTGGAATCGGTCCATGGCGAGGAGTCCGACGTCGTGCATCATGCCCGCGACATAGATCTCTTCGCACTTCATCGGCATTCTGAGCTTGGCAATAATTCGGGCGCTGGTGGCAACGCCCAAGCTGTGGCGCCAGAACTCCAGTTTGTTAAAGTGA
>JADZBW010000166.1 GCA_020851885.1 Fimbriimonadaceae bacterium
CCTTGTTCTGCTGCCTCGCGGTTGGGCCGATGGAGACCGGCCAAGGAACGCTGAAGAAACCCTCCTATCGCTTTGTGTGCCTGGCGAGGAGTTCAGCGCGGGGCGAGCGATGGAGCGTAACGCCCTCGTCTACGCCGCTGGAAACGCGTGCGTGGTGGCCCATGCCCGATACCGCGAGGGTGGGACCTGGCATGGGGCCGTCGATGCGTTGCGTAGACGGCTCACCCAAGTGGTTTTGCGGCAATCCGAAGACCAAGCACATCGATGTCTCATGGCGCTTGGTGCGGTGCCCATCGCTCACCCAAGCGGTCTTGATGAGGTCCTCAAGCAACCTCCGCGACAAGAAGGGCTCTTTCGGTCCATGAAAATCGCATAGCAAGCCTGCTCCTGCCGGTACACTTTGCCTCCGGTGAAAGCGATCGCGAAGATGCATCCCGCGCCCGGTGTCGAGATAATCGACGCCCCCGAACCAGAAATTCGCCCAGGCGCCGTCAAAATCAAACTGGAAGCCGCATCGGTCTGTGGGACCGACCTCCACATCTATTCCTGGGACGCTTGGTCGGCCTCCCGAATCAAGCCGCCCCGAATCATCGGCCATGAGTTCTGCGGAACCATCGTCGAGGTTGGCCAGGGTGTGACCGATCGCCAAGTTGGTCAGTTCGTAAGCTCGGAGTCCCACATCGTCTGTGGTCGATGCCGTCAGTGTCAAAGCGGCCAGGGCCACGTCTGCGTCAACACCCAAATCTTGGGCGTCGATGTCGACGGCGGATTTGCCGAGTATGTGGTCATCCCCAAGGACAACGCGCGACCTACCGATCGATCGGTTCCCACCAAGATCGCCGCATTCCAGGACGCGCTTGGCAATGCCGTTCACACCGTCATGGCGGGTCCCGTCGAGAACCAATCGATCCTGATCACCGGAATGGGGCCGATCGGCCTCTTCGCCGTCTCCATCTGCAAAGCTCTGGGCGCGTCGAAAGTCGTGGCAACCGAAGTGAGTCCCTATCGCATCGAGCTCGCCCATCAAATTGGCGTCGATGCCGTCATCAACCCATTGGAGGTCGATGCCGATTCTGCGCTCAATGAGATCGCCCCCGGAGGATTCGACGGCACGCTGGAGATGTCCGGCCATCCCTCATCCCTTGCTCTGGCCATTCACCACACCCGTCCCGGCGGCCGGGTTTCGCTCCTCGGGGTGTATGGAAAGAACGAACAGCCGATCGATATCAATGCGCTGATCTTCAAAGGGCTCGATGTCCAAGGCATCGTGGGCCGAAACCTCTGGAAGACTTGGGAGCAGATGGGTGAAATCCTGGCGACCGGCAAGCTCAATCTGGATCCAGTGATCACCCATCGGATGCACTTCACCGAGTTCCAGAAAGCAATGGAATTGATGAAGGCCGGCGAGGCAGGCAAAGTCGTTTTCGGCTTTGAGTAGTTGTCGTTTACCGAAACTTCGGCATACCGGCACTCCGCCACATGGCCCTAACGCCGAGGTCCCCTAGGTAAACTTGTAGCTTCATGAAAGTCGCGGTCCTTCCTCTTATGCCCACCCAGGGCACACCGGCATTCCTCGGTCGCCAGTTCGCCAATTTTGCCAGCGACCAACTCCGCGCCGGTAGCGACGCCGAGATCAACAGCGTGAGCTACCTCACCCAGATTCAAGAAGAGACGGGACCCAAGGTCGGCTTCATCAACTTCGCCGACATGAAGCTGGAAGCCACCCAAATCAAAGAGCTTTTCGAGCAGTCTGGAGTCGACCTCATCGTCGAGGGCAATATCGCCGCCGACGACAGCGGGTTCGACATCACCCTTCGTTTCCACAAACAGGGCGAAGAAGGCCCCTACCGCACCGAGGATTGGAAAGTCTCCCGAAGCGAGATCTTCCAGGTGCTCCATCGGCTCATCAAAGTCATCGCCGAAGAAGGAGCGATCACGCTCCCCGAGCACCTGACGGGCGATGAAATGCCCTTTGGCACCGAAGACGCGGAAGCGTTCATCAAGTTTCTTAACGGCTACGATGCCTTCCACTACATTCAACAGGCTCAGGGACAAGTGGTCAGTGAATTCTCTCCAGAGCCCGGCCTGAATGCCCTGCTCGAAGCCACCACGATGGATCCCGATTTCCTCGGCCCCTACGAGGTCCTTTGCGAGTTGGCCCGCGCCTGCACTGCGGCAAGAATTGGCTCCTATGAGCTCGTCAACGACGTTCTGAACCGCGCCGAACAGGCCCAGCCCGACGAGTGGAAGGCCTTCTTTGTCCAGGGTGAACTGAACCAGGCCGTCAATAACTTCGGCCCTGCTGCCGACGCTTACGAAAAGTCCCTCGTGGTTCGAGAAAGACAGCACAAACTGCGCACCGACGAAGGCGAGGAAGACGAGAACTTCCTCGCCGACATGGCGGCCCTCCACACCCGGGTTGGCCTTGCCCAGCTCCAGTCCGGAATGCCCGTCAATGCGGAACGCAACTTCCGACGAGCCCTCGAATTGGAAGGGGATCAGCCCCAAAGCGCCGACTACCTCAGCATGGTCCTTCAGCAAACGGGACGAGAGCACGAGATCGCCCCCCTCTGGAAGTCCATCCTGGAGCGGAACCCCCAAAGCGCCGAGGCCCATGTGAAGTACGCCGTCTCGCTCATGCAGACCGGGAAGCAGGATGAAGGCGTCGCCGCATTCGAACGGGCGATCGAGTCGCTGGAAAACAATGTCCCCGTGAAGCGATTCTATGCGCCGATCCTCGCCGGTCGCGGCGAGCTGGATCGATCCATGGACTTCTTCGAGGATGCGCTCGATGCCACCCCGACCGACATCCAACTCCTCTGGCAATATGCCGAGACCCTCAAACAAGCCGGGCGCGATTTTGAGATTCCCAAGGTCCTGCGCGACATCCTCAACTGCAATCCCGAACCGGACATGAGGGCCAGCACCCTCGCTTGGCTGATCGAACTCGAGCAACCCAAGCGCGCCGAGTCCGTCGAGAGCGCCCGCGAGAAGATGGAGCAGGGCGATTTCGATGGCGCAGTTCGCGAACTCAAGCCTCTCAAGAACTGGCTCGCCGACTATTGGAAGATGTGGGCCCTCATGAGCTCTGCTTACAATAAGCTCGGGCAGTTCGAGGATGCCGAGGACTCCGCTCGACGCCTCCTGGAGCTCTTCCCTGGCTGCGAACCCGCCTATGGCGAACTCAACGCCGCGCTCGGAGCCCAAGGCAAGAATGACGAGGCCTATCATGTGATGCGGTACGCCGTCGAGAACCTACCCCAATCGCTCGGCGTGTACCTCAACTTTGGCTTGGCCGCGAAGCGGGCCGGCCATGAGGATGAAGCGAGAACCATCGCCCGTCAAATTCGCGAAGCGATGGGAACCGGCGAGGAGATCCAGCAGATCGAACCCGTGCTCGCCGAAATCGAAGCCTAGGCGAAGTATCTGGGCACGGAAACGCCAATCATCGAATCCGGCAAAGGATCGTCAGCCGGATTCGCGCGTTCGCGGTGAATAATGAGCCTGTGGAGTCGAGCGCGCCCCTGATTCGTGCCTACACCGAAGCCGAATGGAGAACGGCCTTGGAGTACTCGCCGAGGCTGAGTCGGTTGGAGCGGCAGCTCATGTCCTCCTCCCGAACCGACTGCCAAGAGTCCGTGTATCGGGCCGCTTACTTCGCCGCCGGCATGCTCCATGAGGAAGGCTTCAGTCTCCTTCACAACGGTGGCACTCCCCTCCTCCGACGCCATCGGGATCAGTGGATCGATGAAGTCCTCTTTCGCGCCCCGCTGACCGGGGTGGCCGGGCATTATTCACCCGTCTCCGTGGAAATTCTCGTGAGCCTCCGAACGCTCTGCGATGTCCGGGCTCAGTATTCGCGCTCGGTGATCCAAACCTCGCCGTTCGTGGCGTCGGCGAACCTCGGCGAGCTGGAGCCGTCTCCCTGCCATATTCTGTGGAATGTCGAGCACCCACCCGCCGTCGAGCATATCGCCACCCGACTTCGCCACGATGGGCTGAATTGGCTGGAAATCCTCGCCGATCCGGTCGGGCTCGAAGACCGGGTGATCTCTCGATCTCTTCCCCTGGTCGACGATGTCGCCGGCCTGGAGATGGTCCTCGCCGTCGGGGGGAAGTGGTCCGCCAAGCGCGTCATGGACGCTTGGCTCGAAGACCCTGTGATGAACCGGCGAATCGGAAGGGCCCGAACGAGACTCTCCCGAACCTTCGGTCCGGTCTATCGCAGCGACGACGCAGATATGAATCTCGCGATCATCGGCGTGCGCATGGACCTCTTTCCCCGGGTCCTCCGCTAGCCATTTTCCTCACTTTTTCCAAAGACCCTTGCGCAAAGACCCCTCCTTGCTGCTATACTATTGCCTCACGTCCTTCGATGGGCGTAGTCTACAGAACGAAGAGGAGCAAACTCAAAATGGTAACTACACGAGCACAAGCCGCCGCCGCCACCACCCTCTTCGGTTCGGCCCGCTAGCGACTTCAATCGCTGGTCGACCGCCCCGAACCGAAGGGCGGTGATTCCTTTCTTTCCGACTTCGGGCGTCCTTGCGCCCGCCTGTCCTTCCAAAGGATTCGATACCAGCGTTGAACACAACACAAAAACAGGCCTTACAGGTCCGTCTGGGCGAGATGACGGCCAAGCAGCGAAAAGAAGTATTGCGGCAAGCAGGAGAGCTCCGGCAAGCCGCCCAGATGATTTCCAAGAAGCCCGTCGGCAGCATCGACGACTTCCTCGTTCGGCTTATCTGCACGGAGCCGGTCGGGGCGGTGGGAACGGTGGTACGGGCCGAAGCGACCCTTTGTCACGTGCGCATCGAGCGGGAGGTTAAACCGATGACGATGGCGAAAGATTGCCGACCTGTGGTCGGCGACCAGGTCGAAGTCGACTTGGAGAAAAACCGAATCACCAGACTCCTGCCCCGCGGGACCTACCTGGCGAAGCCTAACGACCGGATGCCCGAAAGGGAACGCCCGGTGGTGGCCAATATCGACCTCGTGGCGGTGGTAGTGTCCGTGGGTACGCCACCTCTTCACCCCAGGCTGATCGATCGCTACCTGTTTGCGATCCACAAAGGCGGCGCGAAGCCGCTCATCGTGGTGAACAAGCTGGATCTGCTCGCGGAGATGGACGTTGTGAAGCAGTTGGACCGCCTGGAGCCGTACAAGGCGATGGGCATCCCCTGCATCCAGGTCTCGGCTGCCCTCGGACGCGGCTTGGATCTGCTCCGGCGGGAGATCACGGGCAAACGGGTGGTGTTCGTCGGCCATAGCGGAGTGGGCAAAAGTTCCCTGCTCAATGCGATCATGGGTTCCCCTCCCCCGCTGGGGGAGGGGCAGGGGAGAGGGGTGGAAGCCGCGACTGGCCATGTCTCCGACAAGTCAGGAAGAGGCCGCCACACCACCACCGCCTCCCAACTCTATGACCTTGAGGACGGGACGGAAATTGTGGACACCCCTGGCATCCGATCGTTCGCGGTCGATGTGGACGAGGGTCTCCTGGAGGGGTTCCCGGACTTGGCGAAGTTCGCTCCCCGCTGCCGATTCACCGATTGCCGCCACCTCGAAGAGGAAGGCTGCGCGGTTAAGGAAGCGGTCCGGGGCGGGCAACTGCCGAGGACTCGGTACGAAACTTACCGTCGCCTGATGGACGGCGAGGTCTCCACCGGGATGGGGTTTGTCTGCGTCAAGTGCGGGGCCACCGCCGCGACCGCCGGCGCCGGGTCCAGCCACCGGAACCACTGCCCACGCTGCCTGCACAGCGTCCACCTGGACCACGTGCCGGGCGACCGCAAGGCGATGTGCGGCGGAACCATGGAACCAGTGGCAGTCTGGGTGCGTAAGCAAGGCGATTGGGCGCTGATCCACCGCAGCGCCGAGGGAGGAGCGATGAGTTCCTACCGTAGCGCAGCGGCTGATAACGAGATGTTGCTGCTCTCGATCGCGGCAAAACCGCTCTCGAAGCCGCCGTTCCCGTTGGAGTATCTGGAAGCCGGGGGATAACCCCTGGCCTCCGGGTGGAGTGGGCCTTACCCGTGGATGGCAGGTCAGTTGGAACGGACCATCGGTTCCAACCCATGTCGGGCCGGTAGCTACCGCCTCAAGTTTCTTCTTTTTCCAATCTTTCATGCCGAATGAATTCGGCGATCCTAGGTGGCGATCTCGGGCGACTTCCAATCTTCATGCCGAATAAATTCGGCGATCCCAGGTGGCGATCCCGGGCGGCTTCCAATCTTCATGCCGAATGAATTCGACGATCCCAGGTGGCGATCCCAGGTGGCGATCCCGGGCTCTTTCGGAGACCGTTCCATCTCAGTTCCATGATCACCCAAGTCAAGAACCCTCCACAAATTTGCCGACAACC
>JADZBW010000167.1 GCA_020851885.1 Fimbriimonadaceae bacterium
GGCACGGGACTGTTCAAACTTCGGCCTGGAGGCCTTATAAGTGAAGCCAACCTTGCCCTGGCTTTCCCAACGCTCGTCCGCACTTTGGGGTGCGGCTGGCGCCAAGAGAAGGATGAGCGACTCGATGGCCTCCGAGAAGGCAAGCGCTTCGGCGCGAGAAACCTCATTGGCGGACAGGGCCGGTCCCTTGGCGCTCTTCAAGTCTCCGAGCGCGTTCATGTACTTCATCAGCCATGAAATGTAGGTGTTGAAGCCAAATTCTTCGATGTCCTTCGTGACGTCGCGAATCGCCTTGTGGGTGGCCCGCCTAATCGATTTGCCCACCTCGTCCATCGGCTCGAAGGCGATCAGATCGCGCCAGTTCTCGACGAAGTTCGGTTTCACTTCCTCGACCATCCGAAACACCCTCGACAGGAACCGGGCCGTAGCCTCGACTCCTTCATTCTTCCCTTCCACGTCCGAGTTGAAGGGCGCAACGAAAAGCAGATGCACGCGAAGGGCATCCGCGCCATATTGCGCGACCATCTCATCCGGAGTGACCACGTTTCCCTTGGACTTGCTCATGCGCGCCCATCGCCAATTCAATTCCTCCGGAGGCAAACTTTCTGCTTCCTTCGGCGTGATGAGGATCCCCTCTTCGCCGACTCCAAGCGATTCACCTTCTCGCGGCTTTCGGTAAGGCGTCATTCCCAAGACCTGGCCCTGGTTCTGCAGGCGGGAAAAGGGCTCTTTCACCTTGATCAGGCCCTCGTCGTGAAGCACCTTTGTCCAGAACCGCGCGTAGAGCAGGTGCATGACGGCATGCTCGGCACCGCCGACATAGCAGTCCAATGGCATCCAGTAATTCGCTCGTTCGGGACTCCAGGCCTCGCGATCATTGTGGGGATCGCAATAGCGAAGAAAATACCACGACGAACAGGCGAACCCACCCATCGTGTCGGTCTCTCGACGTCCCAACCGGCCATCGCGATCGGTCGTGTTGACGAAATCCGGAATGTGGGCGAGAGGAGAAGAGCCGTCGCCGGCGGGCTCGTAGTGTTCGACGTCGGGCAATAGAACGGGAAGGCAATCCTCGGGTACCAGTTGCTCTTCCTCATCCTTGGTGTGAATGACTGGAATCGGGCAACCCCAGTACCGTTGTCGGGAGATCAGCCAATCACGCAACTTGTATTGGGTCTTCCGCTGACCCATTCCCAGGCCTTCCATCCACCGTCCAAGCGAGGCGGTGCCTTCCTGGTAGGTCATGCCGTTGTATTCGCCCGAATTCATCATCTCGGAGTCCTTGGAAACGAAGACCGGCACAAAGGACTTTACGTCGCGCAAGTAGTCGGCGAGCGCTTTTTCGTACATGAACTCGCCGTCCTTATGGAAGCCTCGCAAATAGGCCGCATCCGGCTTGATCACGGGAATTACATCCAGACCGAACTTCATTGCGAACGCAAAATCCCGCTCGTCATGTCCTGGAACCGCCATGATCGCCCCGGTCCCATAGCCTGCCAGAACATAGTCCGCGATCCAAATAGGCACGGGTTTGCCGTTGGCCGGGTTCTTGGCATAGGCACCGGTGAACACCCCTGTCTTCTCACGATCATCCGCCGTTCGCTCGGTATCCGATTTCCGCTTTGCTTCTTCCCGATAGGCGTCGATGTCCTTCTGATAATCGGGATCGACCCCCGCACGAATTTTGTCCACGATCTCATGCTCTGGCGAAAGCACGCAGAAGGTCATGCCGAAGATCGTGTCCACTCGGGTCGTGAACACTTCGAACTCAAGCTTCTTGTCCCGCGGATTGAACTCCAAACCTGATTTCACTGCCGCGGCCTCAAATGCACGAGAGACCGATTCGGTCTCGATCGGGCGGTCGGCTTTGAATCCTGCCGACTCAGCCTTCGAAACCAATTGATCGGCACGTGCGGAGATATTGGGGTCGGCGGTCGGTTTGAATCCGCTGTCGAGAAGTTCCTGCTTCAGCGCCTCCAACTCATCCGACATGGTTGCCGGTGGCGCGACCGTCGCAACGCCTCGCCCCCACGCCCGATCATAGTCCGCAGTCGTCATGAATCGGACTTCCATTCGGAACTGCACACCTTCCGACTTTCCAATCCAGTTCCGTTGCTGCGCTTTGATCCCCTCTGGCCAGTCCAAATCGTCCAGATCGGTCAACAAGCGTTCGGCATAGTCGGTGATTTTGAAAAACCACTGAGGGATCAACTTCTTCTCGACCAAAGCGCCGGAACGCTCAGCCCGACCGCCGATCACTTCCTCATCGGCAAGAACCGTCTTGTCGACCGGATCCCAGTTCACCGCCGCCATCTTGCGATAGGCCAAGCCGCGCTTGTAGAGCTTTTCGAAAATCCATTGGGTCCACTTGTAGTAACTTGGGTCGCTTGAGGCGAAGCTGCGAGACCAGTCGTAACTGATCCCCACCAAATCCATTTGACGTTTGTAGTTCGCCGCATACTTGGCGATCATCGGGGCGGGATGCGACTTCTGTTTGATCGCTTCGTTCTCGGCGGGCAATCCAAAAGCGTCGAAGCCGATCGGGTGGAGCACGTTATAGCCCTGCATCGCTTTCATGCGGCAAAGCACATCGGTGGGAACGTAATTGCGGCAATGCCCGACGCTAAGACCGGCCCCGGAGGGGTAGGGAAAGAAGTCGGCGCCGTAGAATTTCGGGCGACCGGGCTCCTCTCGGGTCTTGAATAGGTCGGCTTCCTTCCATCGCTGCTGCCACTTGGCCTCAAATTCGGAAGGGTTGTAACGGTCTGCCATTGCCTATTTTAGCTTGGCGGCAGGACCGAGGAGAGGGAAGTGGGGAATTCGGGAAATCTGATCCCAAACTCCCCATTGAATCATCCGATTATTTCTGCTTGAGCATGGCTTCGGCAGCCTTGGTCCACTTGGCGGGACCTCCCGCGGCATAACCGTATTCGCCAAGCTTGTCTCCTTTGTGATTCAAGAAGAGGATCGTGGGATAGCCCTGAATCGCATACTTCTTGGCAAGGTCGGCGTTCTGCTTCTTGATCGTCGCCGCCTGGGGCTTCTGTCGAGGGTAGTCCAACTCCAGAAGGATCACGTTCTTCTTCGCCCAAGTTGCGAATTCTGGCTTGTCGAAAACTTCCTTGTGCAGCTTGATGCACCAGCCGCACCAGTCGCTTCCCGTGAAGTCGGCGAGGATTGGCTTGCCCGTCTTTTTGGAGAGGCTCAGGGCTGCCTTGTAGTCGGTCATCCATTCGCTGGCGAAAGTGACGGCGGTCAAACTGGTGGCGATCGCGGTGATCAATAGCGTTCTCAAAACCTTCATGGCAATAGTCTAGAGCACATGGGCTGTGATTCAGTTCCTATGGATTCGAAAAGAGACCCATTTGGCCCATCTGCAAACGGCGACGTTTCCGCTCTCACCTGCTATCCTTACGGCATGCCTTGGGATGCGGATCTAGACCGCTTGAAAGAAGAGTGCGGGGTGCTTGGCATCTACACCCCTGGCCAAGAAGCGGCTCCGGTAGCGTTCTTCGGCCTCTTCGCACTCAAGCACCGGGGCCAGGAATCGGCGGGCATCGCCGTGTCGGATGGTTCAATCGTTCGAATGCACAAGGACATGGGCTTGGTCAACCAAGTTTTCTCTCCGGAGACCCTTGCCGCCATGCCCGGCGAGATGGCGGTTGGCCACACCCGCTATTCCACCACGGGGGCTTCCGTTCTCCGCAACGCCCAACC
The DNA here is from genome assembly GCA_020851885.1 of Fimbriimonadaceae bacterium. Classification (GTDB taxonomy): domain Bacteria; phylum Armatimonadota; class Fimbriimonadia; order Fimbriimonadales; family Fimbriimonadaceae; genus 55-13. The sequence continues at coordinate 3,718 of JADZBW010000167.1, forward strand.
CATCTATTGCCAGAGCCTCGTTGGGGATATCGCAGTCGCCCATAACGGCAATTTGATCAACGCGAAAGAGCTTCGCGAAGAAATGGAGGCGGATGGAGAGCACTTCGATTCCACGTCGGATTCTGAACTCCTTGCCCGAATTCTGGTTCATAACCTCCCGGAAGGCGTCGAGAAGGCGGTCGGAGAGGTGATGAAACGGTGTCGCGGCGCTTACAGCGTCACCGTTCTTACGCCAACGATGGTTCTTGGTTTCCGGGATCCCTGGGGCATTCGTCCGCTTTCTGCTGGTCGACGTGGCGCGGGATACATGGTGGCCAGCGAGTCCTGCTCCTTTGAGCCGGTCGGTGGCCATGCCGAATGCGAGCTGCTCCCCGGTGAGTGCGTGGTCATCGATCGTGAAGGGATGCGGTACTTCATGGGAACTGCCGAACCCAAGCACTCGATGTGTCTTTTCGAGTTCATCTATTTCGCTCGGCCAGACAGCTACATGTATGGCACCAGCCTCTATTCCGCCCGCGAACGCATGGGGGCGAAGTTGGCCATCGAGCATCCAGTGGAAGCGGACATCGTGGTTCCGGTTCCGGATAGTGGGATCCCCGCGGCCCTTGGGTACAGCGCGGAGACCGGCCTGCCTTACCGCGAGGGCCTGATCAAGAGCCGCTATATCCATCGGACCTTTATCCAACCGGACCAGTCCATGCGCGAGATGGGCGTCCGTATGAAGCTCACCCCCCTCGTGGACCATATCAAGGGTCAGCGCATCATCCTTGTCGATGACTCGATCGTGCGAGGCACAACCACCAAACAGATTGTCAAGCTGATGTTCGAAGCGGGCGCCAAAGAGGTCCACGTCCGCATTACCGCTCCACCTATCAAGCATCCCTGTTTCTACGGGATCGACATGGCGAGTCGAGGTGAATTGGCGGCGGCCGTCATGACCATCCCCGAGCTTTGCGAATACGTCGGGGCGACTTCTCTGGGCTATCTCAGCATCGAGGGGGCGGTCGCGGCAGTTGGAAGAGCCAAAGATCACTTCTGCCTTGCCTGCTTCAACGGGGACTATCCAATTCCCGTTTCCATGGACCAAAAGAAGCATGCGTTCGACATGCCTCCCGATGTTGGCCAACTCGCCGGCGTTGCAAGCAGTCAGGGCCAACTGCTCCTGATGGAAGACTAGCCACATTGCGTTCGGGTGATCTGAAGCATGTGAGGAAATGCCGCTCCTTTCGTGTTGACGGCGATTTGAACGCCCGACACAGGATCA
>JADZBW010000168.1 GCA_020851885.1 Fimbriimonadaceae bacterium
CACGCTCTCCACCGATAGCGTCTCCGTCCGAGCGATCATTGCCCCGAGGCCTCCAAAGCGTTCGCTCCTGATTCAACCCGTTTGGTCCGGCAGCCCCGAATTCGGAGCGACGGTCTCCAACTACGAGTTCGATCCCGCCCAAGTCAGCGTCGAGGGACCCGCCGACGTCTTGGCGAATATGTCGGTCATCAACACGAAACCGATCAATATCTCCGGGCTCACCCAGACCACAACCCTTCCAATCGAACTGGACCTGCCAGTGGGGATCCGCCTCACCAAGCCAGAGGTCGTCACCGTCAAAGTGACGCTGAAGCGGCCCCTACAGGAACCCGTCAAGTCAGGGGGCCCTTGATCGAAGTCCGGGCGATCCGGGAATCAGAGGGCCCGGCCTTTCTCCGCCTGCTGTGCTCGGTGTTCGAGTTGGATTACGATCGAGCCAGTGGGATCTTCTTCAACGAACCCCTTTTCGATCTCAACCGCAAGTGGGCGCTTTTTGAGGGGGCGGATATGGTCTGCATCTTAACCACGGTGCCCCTGGAATTTGGATGGGGCAGGGCGATCGGAATCGCGGGCGTTGCCACCAGGCCGGATCGTCAGCGGCAAGGGCTGGCGGCCCAACTTCTGGAGTCGGTCCTCAAAGTCTCCAAGCAGGCGGGCGAGGGTCCGACCCTCCTCTTCGCCAAGGACGATCGCCTCTACCGGAGCGTGGGGTTTGAAGTCCTCGACTCGGTGGTGAGAGGCCAGTTGACGGGGACGGCGGAGTTGGGATCTCAGGAGATGCTGACTTTCTCGGAGATTCGCCAAACGTATGACCACTGGTCGCACCGGCACCGGGACCGCTTGCGTCGAGATGACCGACGGTGGGCCTACTGGAAATGGAACCTGCGCGTTTGCACGGAATTCAGCGACGGCTATTTCTGTCATGAGGGGGCAACGGTGCGAGAGATCGTTTATGAACACTCGCCTCCGTTTTGGAGTTTTCCTCCCGATACGGACTGGGTTGGCCTCCGAACAATGGCGGACCGGCTTCAACTTCCCCTTGAAGCGCCTCTCCACGAACTTCATCTGATGGGCTTTGGGTTTCCAGCAGTTCCTCAGATTTTCATGACCGATCAGTTCTGATGATCAAACACGTCGCCAGGAGAGCCACTCTATGCCTCTTGCTGATGGCAGGCTTTCTTACCACTGGATTTCTGGTTTTGAGAAGATGGGATGACGGGCTTGCCGAACCGCGTCGCCTCGCCCGGATGGAATCCACGACCAGGGACGAAACCTGGGAATGGCACGAATTCCAGTTTGCCGAACCTTGTAGCGTGGTCTCCGCCAAGCTGGCAGGATGGAAGGAAAGTTGGGAAAACGGCAATCGTGAGTTCACAATGTCGGACATGGAGGATCGCGAATGGGGGCCGACCGTTTGGGCGAGGGACTCCGAATTCAGCCTAAATGCTCCCATCGTTCTCGCCAAAGGCGAGAACTGCGCCTTCGCAATCGGCGTCCATTCGGATAGGAGTTGGATCGGCCGCATGGTCAAAACGTTCAAACGGATGCTCCACATGAGTTGAGCCTCCAGACTGGTGCCTTCGCCTGAGCCCGGATGCGACCGAAACGACTCGAATGTGTAATCGTAATAGAGACATGAGAACTTCTCACTGGTTTTGCATGCTCCTGGCGCTCGGTGCGCTATGGGGTTGTGGAGGGGGCGGTGCCGGAAGCGGTCCGCGAAATGCCGAAGTGGCGGGAATCGTCACCGATTTCAACGGCAACGCCGTGCGCAACGCCAAGGTCTGGATCAATCAGTTTGGCGAGACGCGGACAAACTCTTCCGGCGCTTATATCCTGACCGGAATCGCCGAGGGGGACTGGAAGGTCCGCGCCGAGATCAGCAAGGATGGCGTCATCTACTCGGGCGAAAACGTCGCTCGCGTCTTCACTGGCGAGCGGACAAAGAGCGCCAACGTGACGGTTGTTCGCGAGTCACAACGAGCCCGCGTCTACGGAAGGGTTATCGACAACCAGGGATTCACGGTCGAGGGAGCCCGGGTTTTCGCAATCGCGCCAAACGATGGCGGCGTCTACTACAGCACCTACGAGATCACCAATTCGGAAGGCAAGTACGACTTGGACAAGCTCGTCGGTGGCGTCGATTTCAAGATCGTTGCCAGCGGCCGAGGCTTCAATTCTGACGAGGACGTCGTCAACATCTCGTCTGGCAACAGTCAGGAGCTCATCCTCACGCTCAAGAATGCCACCGATCCGCTGCTTCCGGCGCCCACCGGCCTGACCGCCGTATCGTGGACATCGCCATCCGAAGTGACAAGATCGCCACGGTCCATGAAGGCGGCGGAGAACTTGAAGCGGCTCTTCGACCCTCGCACTCCGGCCCGAAAGATCACCCGCGAGACCGCTAACGGAAATTGGGTCGAGGCGGATCTCTTTTGGGATGCCTACCCCGATAACGCGGCTCACATCGGGTTCGGCATCTATCGCCGTCCCGGCAATGCCGGCCAATTTACCGCGATCGATTTCCTTCGCGATTCGGAAGCGGAAATCTACGCCGATTCCGATTCAACGCTCCAGGAATTCCAAACTTGGTCCTATACGATCACCGGAATCAACACCAACTTCCCGGACACCAACAACAGCGAAAGCAACGCATCGAACACGGCGGTCGTGGAAACTTTGGGGGATCTGTTCTTGAACTCCGTGCTCCAGGGACCTGTTACATTCCGTTGGCAGTCGGGGTCTGGATCGGACCAGTACATCGTGTATTTGTTCGACGAGTATCCCGGCGTGGGTGTGGACTCAGTCTGGAACAACTCGGGTTCGCCCACCTCTAGCTTGCAGCTTGCCTATTCTGGTCCCTCGCTACAGTCTGGACGTCGCTTTTACTATGTCGTTCTGGGCCTGGCCAACAGCCAGAGCAGCCGTACGATCAGCGAGGTCGGTGAGTTCGTCGCGAACTAACGTTCCGTTCGCGGCGTCAGAAAAAATAGGGAGCGGTTCTGCCCTTCACAGCAGGCAGGGCCGCTCCGCTTTTTCGCCTAAACGGTGTCATGATCATGGCGCGGGCTTTCCCGCGAAAGGTGCAGGCCTTGAAGCTCTCGATTAAACTCACTTTCCTTCTCCTTGGGGCTTCCGTGCTCGGAACGGCCCAGACCCTGAACGTGGACGTGGCCCAGACGCGGTCGATCGGCGATGTTTTCATCCGTGCCGACCACGCAGTGCGTCAGATGAACCGGAACCTTGGCATCCTGACCCATTCCCAGAGGGCGAATCTCGAGCGAGCCGGTCGCTACTCCACCGCCGTTCCATCGTCCTTTCCGGCCACCGTTTGGCTGACCGCCAACGGGGGCCGATTGCCAGCGGCAGGCGGGGCCACAAGAAGCGGATCGGGCCTCACCTTGGTGTTCGACGCCAGTGGCGCGAATGCCTTCGATCCTGCCTACAAGACGCTCTTGCAGTCCATTTACTCCCAAGCCCAACCTTTCATGGATGCGGTCTTTGGGTTACCCTCGGCATCCGGCAACGTGGCGGTCAAGAACTACGATGCAACGATGAGCGACCGCAATATCGTCTCCGGTGGCTATTACGTTCCAAATGCACCGGGCACCCCGGAAATTCGCTTCCCCTTCTATGGCAACGACCGACCGGAAGTCACCGCGGTCAACTTCATCCACTGCCTGCTCCTCGCCTACATTGGGCAGAATCAATACGGCTACGATGCCTTCAAAGAGGGCCTCGTTCGCGCCGCCGTCATTCGAATCGCCCGCACTAGCGCGGCCATGCTCAACTCCTTGGATTCGGAACTTGTCGAACAAGTGCTGACGAACACCTACGACGTCGAGGGCCATTACGATTGGTACAACCAGCGTGCGCTTGGCGGCAGCACTTTCATCGCGCCCAATCTTCGAGACGTGCCGCTGCCTGATGCGGGCTCGTTGGGCGGCCTCTACCTGCTCCGATACAAGATGGCGGGGTCGGCATGGACCAAGGTTCTCGTGGAGTATCCGGGCTTCATTGCCTCCTTCAACTCGTCATTCTATGGCCAGCCGGGCAACGCGAGCAACGTCCCCGCCCTCGTTACCCTCGGACAAACCACCCTGAATGCCCTGCGACCCGGCGACCCGACGGTCGAGGGCCTCAGCTTCCCCGAGTGGTTCAAGCGTCAGTTCATCCTTGAAACGACCGACACCCGAGGGACCAAGCTCCTTCTGGAGCCGATTCCCATCACCAGCGGCCTGAGCGGTACGGATTTCGGCGTGTTTATCCTTCAGGCCAACTGGTTTGAAACCCTCGCTGGTGGAAACGAGACCTTATTGAGCGGAACCGCCTATCCCATCCTCTGGGAGGGCAATCTGACCTTCAACCGAATCTTCGCGAACGCCGAGGATGAGCGAATGGACATTGCCGGCGGCTATGGCGCGGTGGTCCCGAACCTCCGCAACATCAATAGCGGGCAACCCTACCGCGCAACCATCGATTTGCCTGTACAGGACCAGATGGAGCGTGTGTACCTTCCGGCGGGGGCGATCGCCACCGCCAGTCAGCAGAACCCGCGAGACTTTTATGGAACCGTGACGGGGGCCAATATTCAGGCTGGGGACACTCTTCGCCTGCAAGTCACCGTGGATGGCGCCCCAATCACGGATGTGCCGGTTCAGAACAATGCCTTTGGGGTGTCGATTGGCACTCAGGACTACCTGAACAATTCGACAATCCTCATCAATGTGGTTCGTAACCGCACCGGCGCGGACACCACGCTATACACGCGGCGTGTCAACAAGGGGCCCGGCCCTCTTGGAGTCGACTTGCGAGTGGACAGTGAACTGACCTACAATTTCACAGGCGGCCTCCCCAAGGGCATCGCCGCTCCAGGCTTTCCGGTCGACCCGTTCCTGAGCCTGAATAGCGCAGTGCTGGGAACTGCCGACAACGCGACCCTCGCGGCCCGGTTCAATTCCAGCAAGGCCAAGTACGAGCTCTACCCGGATCTCGAGTCTTTCAAGGTCGGTCACGGCTATTTCGTGCGTTTGAACGCGGCCAATCCTGGCTTCAGTGTGACGGGACGGGTCTACCGTAACGTCGAAGCGGCGGTTGCCTTGAAACCAGGCTGGAACCTGATCGCATGCCCATTGTTGGAAACCGTGCCGATCAGTCGTGTGAGGGTTGTGCGGGCAGCCGATTTCCCAACCCTTTGGGCTGATGCGGCAGGAGTGGATATCGGAACGGACTTCTTCGAATTCACTCCGGGGCCGAACGATGCGGCCTCCGGCGCTCCCGAAACCGGAACGCTTAGCCCGGCATCTCAGTTCGAACCTGGAAAGGCCTATTTCGTCCGCGTGCTGGCGCCGGAGGGGGTTTCCCTGAGCTTCGCCCCGGCAGGATTCGTCGGGATGAGCCCGCAAGCCGCGGCTCCATCACCAACCGGTTGGAAGTTGGAGCTCAGCATGGCGTACTCAACCAACAAGATTCCGAAGGCGATCATCGGCCAGAGCAATACGGCGACGAGGAGCTTCGACCCACGCGAAGACAGCGGGATGCCGCCCGGGTTTGGCGCCGGTTTCCAGATCATCATCGAGGATTACGACGCGCTTTATCGGGATATCCGCCCGCAGGGGTTTGAGACCTACACGGTACATTTGCAGGGCCTTACGGTCGGCAAAGTGCTCAAGCTGAACTTCAAGGCGCTCCAGGGAACGATTCCCAAGCTTATTCTGAAGGACTCCACTGGGAAGTCGCTGGGCCAAATCAGACCCGGATTCATCGTCAGTATCGTGCCAAAGAGCCGAAACGAGTATTACCGAATCGAGAGGGGTCAGTAATGAAGCGCACCTACCTGTTCTTTGCCGTTGCCATTCTGCTCCTCGCGCTTGGCTGTGGTGGAGGAGGCGGCGGTGGTGGTGGCAAGTCCACTCTGATCGGACGCGTACTGGGCGTTGTGAGTGGCGGACCGCTCAATCCCGCTGCCTCGATTCAAGGCGTGGGGGGCACGCCTTCCACGACCGCGGCCCTTGCCGACGGCTCCTTTTCCCTTGGCCAAATCGCTAACGGAACGACCCAGTTCCAGGTCCTCTCCAATCAGGCCGGATGGCCCCTCTTCACATTCAATATTCCTGCCTCCAATGGAAACACCGTGGTTGGCGATCTATGGGTTGGGCCTGAAGTCGTCACGCTTCGCGGACGCGCCCTGAACTCCACCAATGCCGCGCCGATCGTCAATGCCGAGGTCACATTTGCCGGGCAAAATGGCAAGACCGACGCCTTGGGGGTTTTCAACCTCACGGGCGTCGCCTACTCCAGTACGACTCAAACCGCATTTTGGGGCATCGTGGGAACCATCCGCGCCACAAGTTTCTTCAAGACTGACTTCAACGCCGCGCCAAATACCAAGAACGGAAGCAACGTCGTCGATATCGGCGATGTTCTCTTAACGCCCTCCAATGATCCAAATCCGCCGGGCCCGCCGTACAATATAAGTGGCAGGGTATTGCCGATCGGTGGATCGTCTGGCTGCGTCGTGACCCTGAAGCAAGGAGCGACCGACTTGAGGATTTACAACGTCGGGAACGATGGCAAGTACTACTTCTGGATCACTCCAGGAAACTACGACGTCACATTCCAAAAGGGCGCCCAAACCGCCCCGACGCAAAACGTGACGCTCTCCCAGCCAAACCAGACGGTGACGGTGAACGATGTCACACTCAACTAAGCCCACGCTCCTCAAACAGACGATGAAGGTCGGCGCAGTCGCCGTCACCGTGGTTGCCTCGATTTTCTACATCCAGGCGTTCTCGAAGATCGACCCCCTGCAGAACCTTCGCAAGAAGGGGATCACCACCCCGGATCAGATGGGTATCAAGCTCAAAGACGTGCATATGGTGCAGTATCGCGGCAGTCGCCGGGTGACGGAAGCCAAAGTGGATTTGGCCTTTATCACCTCGGACCGCAGCGAGTACCGAATGCAGGGCGTCCAGGATGGGGCCTACATCGCAGAAGATGGCAAGCGCGTGCAATTCTCATCGCCCCATGCCGTCTGGCGACCGAATCGCCGCATCCTCGATGCGGACAAAGGCGCCCGAATCTGGAATGTGGACATGGACCTCAAAACTCCGAAATTCCGCATCAATGAGAGCCGGAATACCCTCTACATTCCCGGCCAGTTCGGCGGCACTTTCTTCAAGGGATCCCTGAAATCCAACAACCTCCTCTACGACATGAAGGAACAGGTTGCCACCGTCGGCCCAACCCATTGGGATGGAAACCTCGCTCTTGCGCTCCAGGAAGGAGACAAGCCCACCCAGAAGCGATGGGAGTTTGACAGCTCGAAGGGCGTATTCCGAGTCAAGGGCGATATCCGCACTTGGGAAAAGGGCACCGCCAGCGACGGCGAGATTATCATCCAGGCCGACACGATCGAGCACAACAACAAGACCGACGTCGTCACGGCCACCGGCCACGTCCGCTACTTCTCTCCTAAGGCCAATCTAACCTGCGAGAAGGCAGTCATCTACCGCAAGGAGAAACGCGCCGTGTTGACCGGATCGGTCGATATGCTCGTCAAGCCGAAGGACAAGCAGACCAAAGCGGAGATCGTGGAAATCCCACCCTTCCGCCCGATGGTCCCGCTCGACATCGCCAAGGACCGACCCGACGCCCCCCCAACAACCCGCGATCCCCAACAGAAGAAGCTCGACGAGGACCTCCAGAACCCCAAGACCCTCCGCGATTATCCGATGGCGATCACCGCCGCAAAGATCGAATACTGGTACGGCAAGGGCAATCGCCACGCGATCGTCACTGGCGACCCCCAGGCTCGCCAAGAGCTTCCCGAAGGACGCTGGCGGCACGTGTGGGCATTCCAAGCCTTTTATGACGGCGAGAAGGAGACTCTCAAAATGGACAGTCGTCCCGGCCAAACTGAAACACACCTCCAAACTTCTCTTGGCGACGACATCCTGGCTGATGAGGTCACCGTTTCCACCAAGGAAGACGATGAGGACATGGAAGCCAAGGGCGTCAAAGGCAAGATCTATGGCAACTCGGATGACGGCGACGTAGGCATCAAGCCCCCGGACTCCATCAAGCCGCCCAAAGGTGGCGGCCTCAAGGGGGAGATCGGCGGCAAGGGCAAGGGCGGAGGCCGCTAGCCGACGCCCGCCAATCCAAGGGCTTCGGCATTGCCGCGGAACGCTTGGATTAGGTTCTCGATATGCTCCTCCAAGGGAATCCCGATTCCTTCCGCTCCCGCGTCCACTTCCTCCCGATGCACTCCCGCCGCAAAGGCGGGGGTCTTCAGCTTTTTCACCACGCTCTTCACCTCGACCTCATGGATCGACTTGCTCGGGCGGACATAGGTGACGGCAGTTAGGAAGCCGCTCAGTTCGTCGCAGGCATAGAGGTACTTCTCCATCCGAGTTTCGCGCGGTATCCCGGTGTAATCGGCATGGCTGCCGATTGCCCGGATGATTTCCAACGACCATCCCTGCGACTCCAAGAGTGTCATCCCCCAAGCCGGATGCTCGTCGGGATGGGCCTCATAGTCGAAGTCGTGCAAGAGGCCGGTGATTCCCCAGAGCTCGACGTCCTCACCCAATTGCCCGGCATACCAACGCATGGCCGTCTCGACGCCCAGACAATGGCGGCGGAGGGATTCAGAAGGAGTGTGCTCACAGAGGAGAGCCCAGGCGGCGGCGCGGTCGTGCATGGACTATTGTAGTTCCTGGCAACCTCCGCACTCCGCGTTGTCTATCCGGGTATCTTAAACCTTCCATGAGGTTCCCTGCGGTGTTGGCTCTGGGCCTGCTAGCCGTTGCCGCCCACGCCGAGCGGATGATCCTCATTCCCCTCGACAACCGTCCTGCCGCCGGCCAATTCGCGCAGATGATCGGCTCGATGGCAAACGTCCAGGTAACGATGCCGCCGTATGAGACCTTGGGTAGGTTCATTCAACCTGGCAACCCCGACGCCATTCTCGATTGGTTGGAGTCTCAGCCGCTCGAATCCGTCAGTTCGGTGATCGCGAGCACGGACATGATCGCCTATGGCAGCCTGATCGCCAGCCGCACCAATGACACTCCCAAGGAGGTCGCGATCGCTCGCTTGGAGCGCCTCGCGAATATCCACAAGCGCTTTCCATCGACGAAGTTCTATCTCTTCAGTTCGATCATGCGGCTGGCCCCCACCGCGACACGATCGACCGCGACTTGGCGCTTGCAGCTCTCGAAATACGCCGAGCTGAAGGATCTCTATCGGCAAGAACCCAATCAGGAATTGAAGAAGCGGATCGATGCTCTCTTGGCAAAGATTCCCGCCTACGAGATCATCAAGTACGAGGAGGCTCGCGCCCGGAACGTCGAGGTGATGCGGGAACTTGTCAAGATGGTGGCGCGCAAGCAGTTCGACTATCTGATCTTCGGCCAGGACGACGCCAAGCCCAACGGCCCCCACATCCCGGAAACGGAACGCCTGCGCAAACTGACGGCCAACCTGTACGTCACCGGCAATGTCTACTTCTGTGAGGGGATCGACCAATTGGGCAACGTCTCGCTCTCGCGTGCCCTCTTGCGCAAGTCTGGCTGGGCGCCAAAACTTCGCATCGTCTACTCGGATGATTCCAAGAAGACGCTGATTGCCGCTTACGAGTCGAAACAGATTCAAACGAGCCTTAAGGATCAAATTCTCTCGAGCGGGGCCCGCATCGTGGAGGGCGATCAGGATTACGACTACACCTTGTTCGTCAACGTCCCCGACCGCGATCCCGAGAAGTTCGCCCACTTCCAGCAGCAACTCACCCAAGAGATCGACCAGGGATTCCCCGTCGCGGTCGCTGATATCAACATCGGCAAGGACGGAACATCGGATGCCGAGCTCTTTGCCACCCTCCTCGAAAACGACCGGATGTTCAAACTGCTCTCCTTCGCCGGATGGAATACTGCCGGGAACACATTGGGCACCGCCATTCCCGCCGCCAACGTCTACCTCTTGGCCCGCCGACTCAAAGGCGACCCGTTACAGCGCGAACTCGCTCAGCGCGAGTTCCTCCTCCACCGATTCGTGAACGATTACGCCTATCACAAGTTCACCCGACCCCAGGCCTATGCCATCATCGATGCCAATGCCCGCGCCAGTCGCGAGGAAACCTACGGCGATGCCTTCGAGGAGGTCAACAACTTCGTCGCCCAAGACCTGCGATCCCACCTCGACCGCACGTTCGAAGATCAGTTTCTGGGCCGGCGGTTCTATGCGGGAACCCAGCAGTATGAAGTAGAGGAACTCCGTGATGTCCGCATCTTCCTCCCGTGGCCCCGCGCCTATGAAGTCAGGCTGGAGTTCAAGCTCCAAGCCAAGCTCGTTGGCAACTGATCACGGCTTGACTCACTTCCGATTCTTTTCCCAGTTTCAAACCGTCAATAGGTAGACACAGGGTAACTTAAGCGCATGATCGGTCGATTGCGGGGAACGTTTGTGGAGTCTGAGGGCAGCCTCGTGCTGGTCGAGTGCGCAGGCGTCGGCTATGAGGTCCAGGTTCCTGATTCCGTCCTCGCCTATATGCCGCCCGCGGGCGAGGAAGTCACCCTCCTCATCCGCCAGATCTTCCGAGAGGATGGGGTCTCCCTCTACGGATTCCTGGAGTCCTTCCAGCGCCGCCTCTTCGACCTCCTCATGACGGTCAAAGGTTGTGGTCCAAAGGTCGGCCTATCCTTGATCGGGACCCTTGGGCAGGATGCGGTGGCCGGGGCGATCCAAGCCCAGGATGCTCGCGGTTTGGCAAGGGCGCCGGGCGTGGGCGCACGACTCGCGGAGCGCATCATCCTCGAGTTGCGGGAGAAGATCGGTGAAGAGCAGTTCACCCGACGGGTGATTGCCGCTGCGGTGGTCCGAACCCAGGCCGCCCCAACCGACGAACTGGTCGATGCCCTCCTTGCCCTTGGCTATCGCCGGTCCGAAGCTGAAAACGCCGCCCTCGACGCCCGAGAGAACGTCGACGGGGTCGAGGAGCAACTGAGGCATGCATTGAGGGTGCTCAAGAAGTGAGGGCATATCTCTCCCCCGCGAGCGATGGAGGGCCCAGCTGCATCGTGCCATGAGAGAGAATGAACTCAACCCCTATCCGCTGGAGGGCGATGGCGATCTTTCCCTTCGCCCCCGCCGACTAGCGGAGTTCATCGGCCAGGAACAGTTGAAATCCAACCTGGACGTCTTCCTGACCGCCGCGAAGCAGCGCTCCGAACCGCTCGACCATGTCCTCCTTTACGGCCCTCCCGGACTCGGGAAAACCACCCTCGCCCATATCATCGCCAATGAGATGGACGCCATCGTCCACATCACCTCCGGTCCCGCGATCGAGCGGCCGGGCGATCTTGTGGGGATCCTCACCAACCTCGAACCCGGCGCGGTTCTGTTTATCGATGAGATCCACCGCCTCAGCCGCCCCGTCGAAGAGATCCTCTACCCGGCGATGGAGGATTGCAAGGTGGACATCATGATCGGCAAAGGCCCGGCCGCTCGCTCCATCCGCCTCGATGTTCCTCGCTTCACGGTCGTGGGTGCGACCACCCGTCAAGGACTCCTCACCGGCCCGTTGAGGGACCGCTTCGGGATCATTTCCCACTTTCAATACTACGATAGCGAAGCGCTCTACCGGATCATCGAGCGCTCCGCAGGCATCCTTGGGTACCGGATCGATCCCGACGGCGCCGAAGAGATCTCCAAACGTGCGCGAGGCACGCCCAGGATCGCCAATCGACTCCTCAGACGGGTTCGAGACTTCGCCCAGGTCGATGGACTTGAAGCCATCAACGCCGCCATCGTAGACAAAGCCTGCCGCGCGTTGGAAGTCGACCCAATGGGCCTGGACCGGGTGGACCGGATGCTCCTGCGCTCCATGATCGAGAAGTACCGGGGGGGGCCGGTCGGGCTAGATACCCTCGCTGCCACCACGGGTGAGGATTCCACCACCATCGAAGACGTCTATGAACCCTATTTGATGCAGAAGGGCTTCCTCCAAAGGACGCCCCGTGGTCGAACCGTGACGGAGCACGCTTACGTGCACCTCGGCCTCGCGGTACCCAAGAGAACGGAACCCTCGGGCCTTTTCGACGACGCTCCATAGGGCGACTTTCGCCTCAATTCAAGAAAACACTGGTTGACGTTTTTCGCTTTTTGGGGGCTTCATTATATGAAGCAGTTCCTTCACGCGATCTCGCCTTACTGGCAACCCCATCGTGGGCAGCGGGAATTCCTGGAGTGCCCAGCCAGAATCCGCGTCCTCGCTTGTGGCAGACGCTGGGGCAAGACCGATGCCTGTGCGGCCTCCATCCTCGCGGCACTTGGATCCGACCGGCCCACCAAGCACCTGATTCTCGCTCCAACCCTCGACCAGGCCAATCTCTTGTTCGATCGGGTCATCGAGCTTCTGGAGGCCCTTGAACCGGAGGCCAAGACCAGTGTCCGTCGCTCGCCCTATCCCAGGCTCCGCTATGGCGACCATCTCGTCACTGCCAGGTCCGGACATCTTGGCCGGGCCCTTCGCGGCAACGAGGCCACCCATATCATCGTGGACGAAGCCGCTTATGTCCCGGAGGAACTGGTGACGGAGGTTGCCATGCCGATGCTCGCAACCAACAATGGCCGCCTGACCCTGATCAGCACCCCAAACGGACTCAACCACTTCTGGCGGTTCTACCAGCTCGGAATAGAGGGCAAGCATGGAGTCTGGAGTCGCACCGCGCCGTCTTCGGAGTCGCCTCACGTCTCTGCCGACTTCCTGGAAGTTCAACGACAGCTGATCAGCGAACGCGCCTTCGCCACCGAGTACGAGGCCCAGTTCGACGAGGCCGATGGCGCCGTTTTCTCGAAAGAGATGATCGATGCGTGCCTGGTACCCCGAATTGCCCTCGACGACGACCCGATCGTGATCGGCATCGATTGGGGCCGATACTCGGACTTCACCGCCGTCGCCGTCATGCAGGGCTTCCGCCAAGATTGTCGCTTACTGGAAACTCGATTCTTCAACCAGCGGAACTGGCAAGCACAGACCGATGAGGTGGCTCGAATCGTCAATCGATATCCGGGCGCGACGGTGGTCGCGGACGGCACGGGCAGCGGCGACGCGGTGATCGACATGTTGACGCCCAAGATCCACGACCGCCCGGTGGCGCCGGTCACCTTCACGAACCCGGTGAAGCGACAACTGATCGAAGGACTGCGCGCTCTGATGGAAACGAAAGCGCTTCTGTTCGTCTCCGAGCCGGAGTTGGTCCGCCAACTGCTGCACTTTGAGTCCAGGGTCACTGCTGCCGGCAATACAAAGATGGAAAGCCGTTCGGGCTATCACGACGATCTTGTCATCGCGCTGGCCCTGGCCTGCTCCCACTTGGTCAGGCAGTACTCGGGCGCCGTCCATGTCGGCGTCGAGCGGGGGATCCGGCATATCTTCCGGTCCACCCCCCTCCGCCTTCCCAAGTCTCCCTTCGAGCCTGAAAGTTGGCTCCAGTTTCATCGACCTTAAGGAGGTCCCATGTTCAAATTCAAATCCTTGCGACGACGCCAGGCTCCGCGCGAGCTTGCCCGACAGTTGACGCTCTACGACCGCCGCGCCTCGGAAACCCCTGGCACTCCACCCGGGAGATTGCCCTATGCCGTGTACGACCAGATGCAGCAAGATGCGATGATCCAGACCATCCTGTCCGTCAAGAAGCAAGGAGTCTTGGCGGCAAAATACACTCTGAGGCCTGCGACTGAATCGGCGCAGGATCGCCGGGTCGCCGAATTCGTCCAGGAGAATTTCGACCGAATGGAGGGGTCCCCCGCAACCATCCTTGCCCAGGCGATGGATGCATTCGCCAAGGGTTGGTCGATCCAGGAAGCGGTGTATGAATTGGTGGGACCAACGCTGATGCTGGCCGCCATGCGCTCCAAAGATCCGGCGAACTTCGGGCTCGAAGTCGATGACTTCGGGCGCTTGACCGGTCTACGTCTCGATCCTGCCTTGTCAGGACAACGGACCGGCAAGCCGGAAAGCCTGCCCAGAGACAAGTTCGTGATCTACGCCAACCGTGGCAGGTACGGACATTCAAGAGGCCGAAGCGACTTGGATGCCGCCTACCCGCACTGGCAGGCAAAGGTGCGCCTGCTCGATTCCTGGCGTCTCCATCTGGAGAAGTTTGCCAGCCCGACCGTACTCGGCAAGTACCAGCGCGGCCTCCCGGCGGAAGAAGCCGCCAGCCTCCTCGCCGCATTGGAAGGCTTGGCGAAGCGCTCGGCGATCGTGTATCCGAGCGAGATCGAGTTGGGGACCCTATCCGCCGGCAAGGAGACCTCGACCGGGTTCATGGATGCCATCGAGTTCCATAACCGGGAGATCGCCCGGTCTGTTTTGGGACAAACCCTGACCACGGACGAGGGTCGCCGCGTGGGCTCATTGGCATTGGGCAAAGTGCATCTGCAGGTGTTTTTGCTCCAGCTCCAAGCCTTGCGTAAAGAGCTGGCCGATGTCGTGATGACGGAGCAGGTCATCCGTCCGTTGGTGGAGCTGAACTTCGGAGCGATCCCGGTGCCAAGGTTTGAGTTTGAGGAAGTGCCATTGGAGGCATTCTCCACGGGAGCGGTGTAGGTTGATTCGGGTTGCCGGCAAAAGACTGAATCGCCGGCAGCCCCATCGGCCACTCCGTCCCGATGGATTCTTGGGAACCAGTTCCCCGGAGTCCTGCCGTTCATTCTCCGACTTTCGCCCATGGCAATGCCTTCTGCGCGGGGAACGTCTTGTTCATCGCCTTGATCCGTTCATCCATCTTCTTGATACGGTTCTTGTCGTCTGGGTGGGAGCTGAGGAATTCCGGCGGCTTGCCGCCTCCAGAAACCCGCGAGAGGATTTGGAAGACTTCTTTGATGCCCTCGGGATTGAACCCGGCCTTGACCATCAGGTCCATTCCCAACTCGTCCGCCTGAGTCTCGTGCTTTCGCGAAAACTTCAGACTGAAGAAGACCTCGTTGGCGATGGAAGCGAGGTTGCCGACGTTATTGTTCGCCTTGGTGAAGATCAGCAGGAGGTTGAGCCCAAGCGACCGTTTCTGCTCATCCGCATATTGGTAGGCCCAGTGCTCTTTTCGCACATGGGTCAACTCGTGGGCGAGAACGCCTGCCAATTGGTCCTCCGTCGAAAGTCGGTCCAGCAAACCGGTGAAGAAGAAGACAGGTCCACCCGGAAGCGCAAATGCGTTGACTTCCTTGTTGTTAATCACGTCGAAGGAGTATTCCCAGGGGTCCTTGCCGTCATCCGCAACCGCGAGCAGACGACTCGCCACCTTGCGAAGCACTCTCACCCGCTCGTCGTTGGAAGGAAGCACCTTCTCCTTGGTTCGGATGTCTTGCGCGGCTCGTTTGCCAAGCTTGACCTGGTCGCCTTTGCTGGGCTTGAAGGCATCGGCATGGGCCGCGGGGGCGGCAGCCAAGGCCAGGACCAAGGCAATCGGGATGGCGCGAAAGGCTCTCATAGTTATTCAGACGATTGTACGTCGAATCGAGTTTGGATGGTGGCGCCGAACTAGGCAATTAGGGGCTGGTTATTGAAAGACGGTGGAAGTGTATGACGATCATTTCGATGAATTGGACAACACTCTCCACCCGACGTCCAACGCCGCTTGCTGAAAACCGTGAACCGTGACCCGAATACCGACCGCCCAACGCCCCAAGCCCCGCCACCCCGACCCGCCATAATTCCACTAATGCTTCCCGAAAACTCCCAGAAGGTGCGGATCGTGACCCTCGGCTGCGCCAAGAATGAGGTCGACAGCGAGGAAATCGCCGGTGTCCTCGGGGGTTCGGGCTATGTAGTGGACGGCCGTGCCAAAAAGACCGGCGTAACGATCATCAACACTTGCGGCTTCCTCGATGCCGCCAAGGAAGAATCCATCCGCGCGATCAAGGAAGCCGTCCGGGAGAAGCGGGCCGGGCGCACGGAGAAGGTCATCGTTGCCGGCTGCCTTGCCCAACGGCTTGGTCCCGAATTGATGGAACTCGCCCCCGGGGCGGACCTCTACGTTGGAGTCGGCCAGATGGGCCGCTTCGACGAAATCGTCCGGGAAACTCAGGCCGTGCCAAAGCTGGACCGCGACCAACGCATCCAGATCAGCGCTCCAAACCACCGTTGGGCCGACGTTCCAACCCGCGCCCGCAGCGGCCGACCTTGGAGCGCGTACCTCAAGGTCAGTGAAGGCTGCGATCACAAGTGCACCTTCTGCACGATCCCCAGCTTTCGCGGTGGGCACCAGTCCAAACCAATGGAAAGGGTCCTCGCCGAGGCCAACCACCTTGCCAAGCAGGGCACCCGCGAGATCAACCTCATTGCCCAGGACGTCACCCAATACGGCTACGACCTATACAAGGAATTCACCCTCCCGAAGCTACTCCGCGATCTGAATCAGGTGGATGGAATCGATTGGATCCGAATCCTCTACTTCTATCCCAACCGCCTCACCGACGACGTGATCGACGCCATGGCGAACAGTTCGAAGGTCTTGCCCTATATCGATATCCCGCTACAGCACGCTCACCCGGACACCCTTCGCCGCATGAAACGGCCCTGGGACGGCGATCGCTATCTCCGGCTATTCGAAAAGGTCCGGAAGGCAATGCCAGAAGTTGCGATTCGGACAACCTTCATCGTTGGCTTTCCCGGCGAAACGGACGAAGAGTTCAAGTATTTGCTCGATTTCGTGAAGGATTCTCGTCTCGACCGGGTCGGCGCGTTCCACTTCTCGAAGGAGCCTGGTACGCCATCCCATGACTTGGAGGGCCAGGTCTCGGCAAAAGTCAAGCAGGAGCGCTACGACAAGCTGATGCGAACCCAACAGAAGATCTCCCTCGAGGTCAACCAGAGCTGGGTCGGCAAACCGTTGAGGGTTCTGGTCGAAGACCGACAGGAAGGCTGGTGGATCGGTCGTTCGCACCGCGACGCCCCTGAAATCGACGGATTGGTTTTCTTCCAGGGCGACGCCGCCCTTGGCCAGTTCGTCGACGTGGACATCAACAAGGCTGAAGCCTATGACTTGTACGGAACCAGCGCCGGTTACGTCGAACAGAAGGGCCGCCGGATGATGCCCCTGCGGCAAGCCGGCCCCTCGGCGCCCAAGTAGGCAATTCGTGTCCCTATAATGGGGGCAGTCATGCTACTTACGCTCATCGCCGCATCCATCGCGGGATCGGCTTCCGACATCTTTGTGGCTCCAAACGGCTCCGACCAAGGCAACGGATCCAAAGCTGCACCGTTCCGCACGCTGGAACGCGCTCTCGCGGTTCCAAGATCAGAGAAACCACTGACAATCTGGCTGAGAGCGGGCGAGTACTTCGTGAGAAAGCCACTTCACGTCGCATCGGCAGACAGCAACCTCTCGATCGTCGCGGATGGCAAGGGGCTACCTGTCCTTAGCGGTGGAATCCTGATCGAGGGTTGGAAGAAGCAGGGCGCAGTCTGGACGGCCACGGTTCCCGACGGCGTTAACGTGAATCAGGTCTTCGTGAACGGGGTCCGCTACCGACGGCCCCGCTTCCCAGAATCTGGCTATTTCAACGTCCGGGAAATCGACGCCAGTGCCGATCGGGCCAAGAACGGCGAGAAGTCGATTGGATTCCGAGCTGGAGACATCGACGCAAGCTGGCACGACCTCAACGCGATCGAGGTCCTTGTCTTTCAGAATTGGACCATTACGAGGTTGCCAATCGCCAAAGTCGACGCCGCCAAGAACTGGGTGGAGTTTACGGGTGCGACGATCGGAGCACCCTGGGCGCTG
>JADZBW010000169.1 GCA_020851885.1 Fimbriimonadaceae bacterium
TGGCCTATTACAGAACGGAATCCTATACGGACTCCGATGGGAACGAACAGACGCGCGAAGTCCGAGAAATCGAGTGGTATCCCTGTTCGGGCACCGTTTTCGACCAGTTCGACGATATTCTCGTCAACGCGACCGATGCAGTTCCCCAAAAACACGCCCAGGCACTGAAAGACTGGGACTTACCCGACCTTGTCGCGTATCAGGACGCGTATCTCTCCGGCTTCCGGACGGTTCGCTACAAGACGGGCCTCGAAGAGGGTTTCGAGATCGCCAAAAGGATCATGGAACCGACCATCGACCGGTCGATTCGCTCTGACATTGGCGGCGACGAACAGAGAATTCTCGATAAGAAGACCCAGTACGACGATATCACCTTCAAGCATATTCTCTTGCCGGTTTGGATGGGAGCCTACAAGTTCCGAGACAAGACCTACTCATTCTTGGTGAACGCGAGAACCGGCGAGGTCAAGGGCGATGCGCCGATCTCCTTCTGGAAAGTCCTCGGACTCGTTCTGCTCGGACTGCTGATCATCGGCGGCATCTTGTATCTGAAGGGCAAGTAGCAACCGATTCATCGACGGCGATTCGACCTACGCAGCTACGAGGTGATCGCGCCGCATGGCTCAGGCAATCGCTAAAATGGCGGCGGCAGATGAGGCGATCCTAAAGGGTCCAGGGGGGACCAAAATTGGGAGCCATTAAAGACGCCCCACCTAGCAAGCGTTAACTCTTGCCCGCCGACATCAACTCAACGAACTCGCCGAAGTAGGGGCGGGAATCCCATGGGCCGGGAGCGGCTTCTGGGTGATATTGAATCGAAGATGCCTGCAATTCGGGAATCCGAATCCCCTCGACGGTTCCATCGTTCAGGTTGAGCTGTGTCACGTCGGCTCCGGTGCCTTCCAGCGAAGCTGGATCGACGGCATAACCGTGGTTCTGCGATGTGATCGTGACCTTGCCGGTTCTCAGATCCTTCACCGGATGGTTAGAACCTCGGTGGCCGAATTTCAATTTAAAGGTCTTCCCGCCTATCGCATGACACAGCAGTTGATTACCCAAACAAATGCCGAACATTGGCTTCTTCCCGAGCAACGTTCGCACGGTCCCGATGACTGGCTCGAGTCGTGCTGGATCGCCGGGCCCGGGACTTAACAAGATGCCATCCGGCCGATAGGAGAGCACTTCTTCCGCCGATGACGTGGCGGGCAATACGATGGATCGACAACCGGCAATTGCAAAGCGTCGAAGGATATTGAACTTCAGACCGCAATCCAAAACCACGAGGTTGTGCTTATAGGGACTCTGAGGTTCATTGACGGGCTCCTTGCCCGTTTGGCCCCAAGCATAGGGAGCTTTTGTCGTCACCGAGTAAACGAAGTCCTGATCGTCATAGCCCGTTGCCGCCCTGATTGCCTCAAATCCCTGCTCGGGATCGTCGCATATGGCGCCCATTGTGACGCCCGCGGAGCGAATCTTTTTCGTGATCGCACGGGTATCCAATCTCTGGATTGCGACCGTACCACGCTCTTCCAGGAGTTCGTGGATCGACTTCGTCGCCCGCCAATTCGATGGTACGTCGCATGCTTCCCGGACGATGAGTCCGGTCGGCTGAATTCTCTCTGACTCGAAATCGTCCTCGTTGATACCATAGTTCCCGATCAAGGGATACGTGAGAAGAACGATTTGACCGGAATACGAGGGGTCGGTGAGGATCTCCTGGTAACCGGTCATCCCGGTGTTGAAGACCACTTCTCCGGTAGTCACTCCGGATGCGCCGAGGGCGAGGCCGTTGTAGATGGTGCCGTCGCTCAGGACGAGATAGCGTTTCACGCTAAGGGGAAAGAATACCAGACAATGGTGGAAGGTCGGAGGTCCGAGATCGTCAGTTCTTCGATCGGCCTCCGATCTTCCTGAAGTTGAAATCCTCCTTGGTTATTCGTCCCATCCGCATACCCTCGATCCAGCAACTCATCCCATCCTTTTCCTTCACATAGGCGATCTTGGAGGGAAAGTCGACCTCCGGATTTTCGAACAATGCGGTCTTTCCGTCGAGGGAAGTGAGCTTGAAAGGCACTGGCTTTTTGTCGCCGTTGCTAGGCGCCCCCAAGATCATATGCATCGTCAATCCATCCGGTCCGTTTTCAATGGACATGAACTCCATGAAGCGGCAATTGCCATCCGCGGTATGGCGACCGCAACCTTGCATGATCCCCCCGGAAGGTGGAGTCCAGAACTCTTCAAAAACTCCACCCCAAATTTCACATCGCCAAGCGCCTGCCATCCAGGCAAGATCCTCGATCGTAAGGTCCACTGCGTGGTTCGTCTTCATTGCCAAATTCCCGTCACCGTCCGACATCCACTCGCTGGGCCACCGCTTTGATCAATGGGTCCACTGCTTGCCGCAACTCCAACATGATCGGCCTCGATGCGACCGGGCACTTTCCGTCCAGACTCAGCAATGCTTGAATCACAACCCCACGGCGAGGGTCCTTCAAGTACGAGGCAACCGTAACGAGCGATTCCTCCGTGCCAACCAACCCCATGAGTTCGATTCCCATCCTTGCCTCCCGCTCATTGGCGCTCGACGCCAGTCGCCTGGCCACTTCAATTCCCTTCTCCGGGAGTCTTGCGAAATAGGCGAGCGCGGCTCGACGGTCGATCAGCGCCCCTGAGCTCAACTTCATCTCCATGAGGTTTTGAGAACGAGGATTGCCAATCTGGCTCAACGCCAGAGTCGAGACCCTTGCCAATGCCGGATCGGATCCGGTGGCAAAAGCCATCAATCCTGGCACGCAATCGACGGCGTGAAGGGCACCGGCGGCCCTTGCCGCAGCCATTGCCAATTCCGGTCGATTGAGGGCTGCCGCCAGTTTTGGGCCCGCCGCATTAAATCCAGCTCCTTGTGCAACTTGGATACTGGCTGCCGCCAAAGCAGGGTTCTTCTCCTCGATCAACGCGCAGATTCTCGCCTCGCTGGCTCCCTTGACCTCACGAGCCACCCAAGCGATCAGGGCAATGAGATCAGAACCTGATCCCTCCAGCTTCTTGGCGCATAGCCAGCCGACTGCGGGCTCGCCAATCGCGATTAAATGGTCGATTGCTCCAGGATCGTCCTTTAGGGCGCTTGTGACGAGAGAGTCCATCGACGCGTCGTCGGTTAACGGCTTCGACCCAGGCGTCGGCGGATCGGAAGCGGGTCCCTCTTTGGGACGCCTCATCAGAGCCTGATCCAGTGCGACACCCCATTCACCCACATTCGCCGCCTGTCCATCCAAGAAGGCAGTGGCGTAATCGTCGGCGCCAGACAGATCGACGAATATGGCAATGGAACCGCTTCCCCGTGCTGGATTTCCGATGCCTGGAGTCCCTGAGTACCGATCCGACCCATCAGAATCGAGGAAGAGAGCCAACCCGTTCGCATTGCCAACTGCCGGGCCCATCGAATTCCCCGTATATAGGTCGTCGCCAACGCGATCCATTAGAAATCCAACTCCCAGATCGTGGCCAAAAGCCTGTCCATTGCCAAGTCGAAGCAAATAGGCATCCGATCCGGCCAGGTCTACCAGGTATCCGCTGCCTCCAGACTCGCCACAGGCTTGTGCGCTGTGGTCTGCCGAGTACCGATCCCGGCCCTCTGCATCGTACAGAAATCCGAATCCGGATGCTTGTCCGAATCCCTGGGCTCTGCTGGTTGCCAAGTAACTGTCGGCACCGGCGAGGTCCATCAGTCCTCCCATTGCATCGAATCCATAGGCGGCGCCCTGTGCGTACGACAAGGATGAATCGGCAATTCGGGTATCAGGGATGGAACCTCCCGAGCGGTAGCCGTCATCTCCCGCCTTGTCGATGAGCCATCCAATGCCGCCGGTTCCTGCGGCTCCTTGTCCATAGACGTTGAGGCGATATTGGTCATCGCCGCGAGTGTCCAGAAGCAGTCCGATGCCCAGGTAGCCGTAGCCCTGCGACAATCCCAGGCTCCGGTAGGAATCATGGCCTCCATCCTTCAGGAATGCCCCAACTCCGCCTATCCCCGCGCCAAACGCCAACGACTTGCTTCTGAAGGTGTCGTCGCCGCCGCCATCGATGGCAATGCCAACTCCAAGCACGCCGGCACCGATCGAAAGGTCTGAAACCTCATAGAAATCGTCTCCACTCAGGTCGATCAGGACCGAGCTATAGCCCACGCCCGCGCCATAGCGGCCCGTGTACCGGTCGTTCCCACCCAAGTCGATGCAAAGCGCCGCGTCGGTTGAATCATGAAGGTCATTCCCGACGCCGGTCAACTCGAGGACAACCCCGTCGATGGTCATGCGGATCGGGTTTACGATGGGCGTCCCCATCGCAAGTTCCTTGAGCTTGGGGACCTCGGCCTGAACGGCTCGGGCAAGGTCAGTGCCCGCTCTCCGGATGCACCGAAGATCGACCCTCTTGAGCAAGCCTTGGATCGTTGCCTCCAGTGGCATGGCCTGCCTTACAAAGTCGAACTTGATCGGGCCATTGCCAGATGCCATACGCGGAAGGGCCTCGATCAAGACTCGCCGTTCCTCTGGATTGAGATCGGTCAACCCAACTCGGATGAGGCTGTTGGAGTGACGGATCGCCTCCACGAGCTTGCCGACGCTTTGGCGAAGGGGTGCGGGTACTTCGTCAGGAATGGTGAGCGGTGTTGCCACATCGGCCGGAATGGAAGCGGCTTCCTTGGTCAGATCGAGATCGATGAGGGAGAGGATCTGGGCCAGATTCAGTTGGGACAGAGTGCTCGGTAATTTGAGGAGAGCATCCATCGCTTCGAGCGGCGAATTCGCGGCCCGGCGGATGGTCTCCACTCTTGATGAGGATCGCTCCCCTTCCAAGTCCGAGGGCATCATGTTTCCGATGAACAACGCATCGGAAATCCCTTGACGCTCCTCGGGAGTCAGTTGGGCGACGCATGCGCCAGCCAAGGCCCACAGAACACCGCAAATCCATAAGCGAGGCATGGGCGGATCGTACCGCAGGGCTAAGGCGAGAGGATGAGGCCGACCCAATCACCAAGGCCTTTCCTTGGCAATCGCTCCTCGAGGGCGCGCTCATCGAAAGGGAGCGAGGACGAGGCGAGGTTTCCCGAACGGTAGGTCACTCCCAACCCAGTTGATTTCGGGCTCGGCGAAGCCACTAACAGCTCGGCAGGACTCTCCTTGGCGCCCTCCAGGAGCGGCTGAATGAAGACGTTGTCGATTTCTTTGATCAGCCAGGAGGCTTCGTCCAGCATTTTCTCCCGGCGTAGCTCGGTGAAGACATCGGAATAGACCACCATCGCCGACTCTCCCGACGCTCTGGAGGTGATCGCTGCCCACTGGGCGTTCAATCCTTGCCTCATCATCGACCGATCAAGGTGGCGATATCCGACAAGCCTCGACAAGCCCGAAAGTCGCAGTGAATTGCTGACGACGACAGCTGGCTCGCCACGTCGAAGCGCGAGATTGGGCAACCTATGTCTGACTCCGGGCCCCCAGGGCCAAATCAAGTTGATGGGTTGAAGCCCTTGGTCCATACGTTCGGCATTGAATTCAAGTTCGGAGAGAACGTTTACGGAATCGTCGATCATTCGCCGAAAAGCGACTTCATGATCACCTTCCGGCAACACAACCCGGTAGGGTTTCCCGCTGGCCGTCCCGGGAGAATGCGTACCAACATCGCCAAGGCCCTCCCAAACAAGGCCATGGTCGGCCCCCTCGCCCCGTACGATCCTGAGCGTTCGGGTGTTGAGCCTCTCCAACTTTGCAAGGGCAAGGTCGACCTGCTCTGGCGGCAACGCATGCTGATGTTCGTGGACGATGCCGTCCACGATCGCCATCAAGCTCAGATGAAAGTGGGTGGATCGCTCCGGAGGATCCGCTCCAAGGGCGGCGATCGTCAAGGGACCCTGTGCCATGGAAACGTCCTTGGGATTCAAACCGAGGAATAGCGCCTCGGTTGTCTCTACCTCCGGGAGAATCTCCAGTTTGGAGACCTCTCCACGCTCCGCCATTGACGCCAGGCCGGGCAAGTTCTGGCGAAGCGCCGATTCGCCATCGACCGTGGTCGCGAGATCGGGCAGGATGAGAATGGTCTTACGCATCGCTTTGCCCGATGATGATGGCACCCTCTACTGGAGTTTCTCGCCTCGGAAGACCTTGTCCCCGATTTTGGTTGTATCGAACTTCGGATATGGAACCGCCTGGGTTTCTGCGATGCACTTCAATGCGGCATCGACGTTCGGACCCGAAAAGCCAGGGAACGTTTTGACGGGATCGCCCATCTTGGCGACAACCGCCAGATCGAGTCCCTGAACGGCGGAGAATTTCTTGACGGCGCCAAGGTTCGCATCCGGAAAGACTCGAAGTCGAGAACCGAGATCTTGAGTCGCTTTGAGCGTTTCTTCGGTCGATCCCTTCATCACCGCGAAGATCGTGGCGCTGGTCCCATAGGCTTTGGCGACATCTCCCAAGTGCTTGACGGCAGTCCTCGACGACTCATCCACCTTATCGATGAAGATCAGCAGGACGGGCCCCTTGAGCGATGCCAATTGAATTTGCTGGGTGGCGGGCCCGGCGACGTTTCCCGCATAAGAAACGGTTGGCACAGTGCCGGCTCCTTCTGCGTCAGGAGTCAGTCCAGCGATCATCGATTCGCGCTTCTCATCGAAATTGGCCAGGGAGAGCCCGTTGGCGCCATAAAATTGGCCCCGGAAGCCCCGGTTGCCGCCGCCGCTGGCTCGAACGTGGCAGAAACCGCATGGCTTATTCTCTTTCTGTGCGTAGATCGGTCGCGCCTCTGCGATGAAGACACTGCAACCTACGATCAGGAACCCAAGGTAGGCGGTCGCGGCAAGCTTGTTCATGTCTCTATATTGACGTATAGGAGCGTTGTTAGTTGATTGCCCCTTCCATCAGCTTGGGAAGGGGCACCGACGGTTTAGCCAGCCTTCTTGGTCGACTTAGCCGTGTGATGATGATGAGGGGCAGTGAACATCCGCGCGAACCAATTGGCTTTGTGTCGCTTGGAAGTCGTGGACTTGGCCGGGGCAGACTTGGTAACGGCCGGTTTGGTCTTAACTGGCTTGCCGGAAGACTGTGCGAAGGCAGCGGTCATGCCGATCGCCAATGCAAGGGCGACGGTGAGTTTTAAGATCGACTTCATGGAAATCTCCTAAACGGATGACTGGGCCAGGGACAGGTCCCTGGCCGGTGGACGATCATCTTGGTTTAGGTTCCCGGCGGAGCTAGGTCGGAGGAGAGCCTGAGACGCCGAGTCATTTGGAATGGGGTTCGGTTTCTCATCGTCGATTCACCACCTTTCCAGCCTTGCTCACCAAACGCTTCTTGGCAACCGCCTTACGAGCGCGATGCGACTTGTGGTGTCGATGCTTTGCCGCCCGCTTGGACGACGTGGAGTGCTTCGAGATAGACTTTGCCGTCGATTGACCTGAGCGAGGACGTGGCGAATGAACCGCCGCCTTCTTCGACTTCGGCTTGGCGGCTTCTTTGGCAGGCGCGCTCTTCTTCGAAGCGGTCTTGGCCTTGACCGCCTTGACCGTCGCCGGCTTCTTCTTGGCAACCTTGACGAGGCTTGCTTTGTGGGACTTCTTGTGGCCGAGGGTCTGCTTCGCCGCAGGCTTCTTGGCCTGGTTGGGGGCTGTGGCAGGTTTCCCTTGCGCCATTGCTGTGGTGAACAGGGTCGCGCCCAGAACCAGGGTCGCGAAAACGGTAATGAATCGTTTCATGTTTCCTCCGAAACTCTTGCGAGCGCACGATTGCACTCTAAAAACGAGCAACCCATTCCCATTGCTCGGTGTTCCCGGAA
>JADZBW010000170.1 GCA_020851885.1 Fimbriimonadaceae bacterium
CTGAAGATTGGGGTTCAGAGCTGGGCCATTGGGATAATGGGAGCCAGTGTAGTTGCCTCGCTTGCCATTGTGCGGATAGCGAGTCCAGCCTTCGGCCCAATAGGAGTCGCAGGCGGTGTTCGGGAAGGACGGCCAGACTGCGCCGTTGCCCAGGTTGCTGGTGATTCCATTGCCCCAGTCCCAGGTGCTTTCAGATACGAACATAATCGTTTCTGCAGGTCGGTTGACGGAGCCGAATCGACCCTTTGCTGCGCCTGGTCGGTTGTTGACCCAGCCAGTGCCACCCGTATAGGGATCGCCGTAGTCGACCAACAGCATGTTGATCGCCATCTGACCGAGGACGTTATTGTAATATCGCTCCAGATTGGCTTGATAGCCGCCAACAGGAACTGGGTTACCGGAAACGGTATTCCAAATGGGAATCAGAGTGGACCAAGCCGTCTTACCCAAGGTTGGGCAGATGGCGATTTGGCCATTCTTGTGATAGGGCTCGATCGCGCCCCAGTACATGGCGGAAGCGCCTTGCTCGTAGTTGGTCGCGACGTTTCCTGGAGGACGCATATCCCCCCAGTCGGGCCATTGGCAGGGGCTCTCACCATAGACACACGATCCATTGTTGTCGTGTCGCGGCAGAACGTCGTCGAAGTCACCCGCATACATAATTGCAGCAAGGGCGGTTTGCTTCGTGTTGCTGACGCATTGAGTCTTCTTGGCAGCTTCTTTGGCCTGCGCGAAGACAGGGAACAGAATTGCGGCAAGGATCGCGATGATTGCGATAACGACCAGAAGTTCGATAAGGGTAAAGCCTTTTCGACTCATATATTCACCTCGGCTAATTGGTTCGGCGGCATAAACCGCCGGAATAACAAATGAACCCTTGCATATTAAACGATCCAACGCAAAAATCCAAATGGAATTTTTGTAATCGTGTTGACCACGCCGCAAATGGCGTATGCCTGGGTTAATTTCCTTTTGCAAGGGAGGCCAGTGTCCGAGGAAAGACGTCCAACTCGGCCGACGTGGGCTGGAAGTCCGTGTCAAAGGCGAAGACCTCACCTGGCGCGTGCATAGAGACGACTTGATCGGCAACGAGTGGCCCGCGCCTAACCCTGACCAGGAACCTTAGGCGAAATGGATCGACGGTGCCGGATTGGGCGACGGTGACCCGAGTTCTCCATCTTCGTTCGATCTGGACAGGATCCACGCTGACGATTCGGAGCGTCGGAAAGCGCGCATTGGCGATCCACTGTTTCCAGAACCAATCCAACTTCTGGCCACTGGACTGTTCGAAGTAAGGCATCAGATCCGGCCATGTGGTGGCCTTCCCTACCCGGTCTTTGATCAAGGAACGCAACCCGCCGAGGACCTTGTCTCGGCCAATCTCTTCTTCGAGCATGCGCATCACGTAGGCTCCACGGTAGTAGCCAGCGCTCTCATAGGCATGCGCAACCGGCATGTTCGTGAGAGGTACGTCGAGATCGATTGTCCTCAACCCTGCTTCCAAGGTCCGATCGGAGTTGTTCTGGTAAACGATGCTGTCGATGTACTGCGTCATGCTTTCGTTCCAACTGTCCCGGGTGTAGGCAGAGGGAACGAGGCCGCCAAAGTACGTGTGGCCGACCTCATGCGGAAGGAATTGAAGGGTGATTCCCTTGGCAAGCAGGGTATGGCTGTAGCTCTCGATCCCGTAATAGCCGATTGCGTCGAAGCAGTAGTAATGATCGAAGGGGAATGGGCCAAGCGTCTTTTCATAGAATTGAACGGCGTTGGCGATCATTTGAACTTCCTTTTGCCCGCGCTGGGTTTCGGGCGTGCCCAGTTGATAGCTTCGAAAATCACGGCCGCCGACGGTCGCCTGAGCGGCCAGGGTGTACTTCCCCCCGATAACCTTGGGATAGCTGATCGGGATGCTGCATCGAAACGCCACGGTCCGGACATCCGTACCCAGGTTCTCGGACAATCCAATGAAGTCGGCGTTTGGCTTGAATTCCGAGCCTTCACCCTTCAACACGAAGTCCTTGGGACCTGTGATTTGTATCGTGCTCAGATGCGGTAAGCGGCCGATGCTTGGCGTCCACCACGCGGTTAGGTAAACCTGACGCTCGTTGATCTTGTCTTCACCACTGCTGTTTACCGTGCCCTCATAGGCGAAGTACAACTGGGTCCCGGGTTGGCGAGTCCACGGAATCAAAAGGCTGCCCGCCCTCACGATATCGCCTTCCTTTGGTTTGGGGACTACCTTGTCAGCGACGAAGATCTGGGAGTCCGCGCTGCCGATCCGCCCACCCGTCACGAGGTAGAAATCATTAAGCCGCAGGATTGGCGCTCGTGTCGTCTTCTTCCCGTCCAGAGTGGTCCAATTGCGAATCTGGACCTTGTTTTGAATTGGAAAAAGCCGAACATCGCTGATCATATCGCTGATCCGAGTCTCGATTCCCGCCCATTCCGGCAGTTCTTTCCCAAGTTTCATACCCCGGTCGGTGCGCAATATCGGATAGACGGGATCATGATAGCTCTCGATATCCTGTCGCGCGTGAAAGATCGCCCAATAGGGAGCCGTGTCCTCCCAACCGGGCGGAGCCGGGATCACCGCGACCTGGATACTGCGCAGGCCACCCCGGTCGCTCGCCATCTCAAAGAGGTATTCGGCATCTTCCTTTCTTTGGAAAACCTCTAAAACCTTTGATTCAACTCCAGAACCTACCGCCGACCTTGCATAGGCAAGGAAAGTCTCCGGTTGGGTCAAAACAGGCTGTTGGCCCAAGAGCAAAAAGGCGATCATCGCGCTCATCACGATTGTATTGACGCACGATGCTCCGCAATCTTAACAGCAA
>JADZBW010000171.1 GCA_020851885.1 Fimbriimonadaceae bacterium
AAGGAGACTCAAGTGCAATCAACCAAGTCGGTCTGCAAGTTCTGCAAAGAAGGGGAAGAGAAAGCCCCGATCCTCACATTCCCACACGGGCAGTTTCATGAAGCCTGCTGGAAGGCTGAGGCACTCGCCTGGGTTCGAGACGGCAAGCCCTACAAAGGGCAGTCCAATGAATCGTTCCAGAAAGAGACGTTCCTCAAAGGTTTCTGGAGTGGTATCGAGGCTTGCGACAACAAGTGGGCAAGCTTTGCAGAGCCCAGCGATCTATCGCCTTTCACGTGGGGCAGATGGTTCGGCTACAACTGCCGCGCCAAGGGATTGCAGGTCGCGAGCTTCTCGCTAGAGTCCGAAGTCTTTGCCGAGTTCCAAGCCCATCTGAAGGCTCGAGCGATTTGCGGCCCGGTTTGGCTAGAGGAAACGACGGCTTCGCGGTACTTCCGATCTCCCAAGATCTCACCTAGCCAGATCGTGGACGATCAGGTCATGGACAACGGGCAGGTTGTCTTCTTCTTGAAGGACGGCAAGCAGGCCTCCTACGATCAGATCGACTTCCCGCCACATGCGCCCGTTACTGGGCTCGATTACGATCCGTTCGGCCCGGGAGCAGCGTAATGGCAAACCTCGTTTCCAGTTTCACTTTGGCCCTGGACAAGCTCCGGGGCTACCCGCTCCCGAAGTCCCATAGCGATTTGCGAGTCGAAGCCATCTGGCAACGCCAGGCAGAGCTTCACGATCAGCGAGAGCGGCTGATGGCAAGGGAAGCATCGATCACCAAGCGGCACGAGGCAAGGCTTGCAAAGCTGGAAGCCCTGATTGCCGAGATCGACCTTGAAGACGAGCGGCTCTGCGACGAGTGGACCGCGATCAGATTTCCGGAGGCGTCATGAGCGGCTACCCCAGCTCCGACAAGGATCGCCTTGGCTGCAATATCCATTGGAGCGAGACGGCAAAGGGCAGACGCTTCGCTACTCCGAGTCTTCCGCTCAAGACGGTGAGGAATGCCCGTCCTGTCCACGTTCTGCGCTTTAGGCTGTCCATGGAGCAACTACTGCCCTGGATCGCCCTAGCGTTCTTCCTGGGCCTCGTGGCCGGCTATTCGTGGTCGAGAGCGTCATCCGCCCATCGATTGGAGGTGTACGGCCGGTGAGTTTCGGGGAAGCCCTGGCATGGCTCACGGTGGCGATCATCGTGATTTGGATTTGCCGAGAGTGGCTGAATCCTTGGGAGGATCAGTGAGCTTTCGCATCTTCAACATCACGCTCGACAAGTGGGTGGACGTGAAAGGCGAAAGAGTGGAGATCCCGGGCTTTGAGGAGTTCGAGTTCTTCGTCTATCCCTTCTACGGTCGCTGGCGAGTCGGTGAGAACTCCAGCGGATGCCATATCTCCCAATCGGATCAAGCGACGAAGGAACTGGCGATCAAGGTTGCGACGAGGATGATCAAGGCCCAAGGGCCGCATCGAATGCGCGAAGTCGTTGGAGAGGCGATCTCCAGGCGGAGCGCATGACTGGTTTCGATCTCGCTTCGAGAATCCGCGCCTACCAGGACCGTGTGGGCTACGACCCCGCACGTCACCCGGCGAACTTAGCATTTCTCGCCCTTCATGAGCTTCGAGGATACGACCGCGAAGCCTACGACGAACTCATCCGGCTGATCGATCAAGACCCAGAGAAGGCTTTAGAGGCCTGGGTTCGACAGCCTGGGCTACATCGAAACGCCGAGCGCATGGTGCTTGGCGCAACACAAGGAGACTGAATATGTCGGCACAATCAATTCTAGACACTGATGGCGTGTTAGTTCGAAAGCAATCGCTTTTTGAGATAGGCCAGGAGCTGGAGCAGATCTTCGACGCTTACGAGCAGCTCTCGGGCGAAGAGGCGGATAGCTACATCGCATCTGCATTGGAGCAGTACTTCGAGAAGCTTGGAACCGATCTGAACGCGAAGCTCGACGGCTACTGCGGCCTCATCAAGACGTTCGAGGCCAAAGCCAAGATCCGCAAGGAAGAGGCTCAGCGGCTGATCAACCTTGCCGCTACCGACGAGAACAACGCAAAGCGGCTCAAGAAGCGTTTGCAGGACTGGATGGAGATCACGGGCAACCAGAAGCTAGAGACCACGTTCCACAAGATCTGGACTCAAGCCAATGGCGGACTCGCTCCCTTGCGATGGGTAATGGATCATGGCGTGATCGACGGCCAGTGGTGTGTCGAGTGGGTGCCTGAGGCCCCTCCCGTCGATGCTGGGATCGTGCCAGAGCAGTTCATTCGCGTGATCCCTGAGCAGAGAGTGATCGACAACGAAGCGGTTCGCAACGCGCTGAATGAAGGCGAGGAATTGGACTTCGTGAAGTTCGGCGAAAGAGGATTTAGCCTGAGGATCAAGTAATGCCCGCCAACCCGTTCCACTTCCAGGTTCACGAACAGCGTCACGACGATCTCAAGATGGGAGTCTTCCGGTCTCACAAGCCGGAGGAACTCCTCCTCGCCCTGGACTGGCAGATCGACTGCCACATGAAGTACGCAGAGCGTTGCAGGCGAGAGAGGGCCAAGGACTTCGGGCGGGTTGTCAAGCTCATCGAATGCCTGATGCAGATCAGAGAGACGCTCAAAGAAGGGACCAAGGAGCAAGCAGCATGAAAGAGCGAACCCTCCTACTAGTAGTGATCGCTATCACTTGCCTCTACATTGGCGACGCGATCGGGCAGTATCGGACTCGTCCTCCAAAGATCGAGGTCTCGGTACCGTTTGACGTGAAACTAATCCAACCGAAGCGGCCGGAGATCGTGGTCGAGAAGAGAGACGCCCTCCTCCCTCTGCCCTACTCGAATGGAAAGGAGATAGAGCGATGAGATTGATTGATTCCCCGATAGTTGGGCTCAGTCGGATTACCAATCGCGAGGCAAACGATCTTCTTGTAAAGTGGAACCATAAACTTGGTCCATGCAACCGCCCCTTCCATACGGAGTCCTTTGCGATTGAGTGGAACAACGAGCCTATTGCCGTTGCCATGTCAGCTTCAATTGTACGCGGCCCGGTTGCCGGATTTAAGACTAAGCAGGTTGTCGAACTAGCGCGACTGGCTTCCGCTAATAAATGGTCGAATCGTGTGATGATTCGGCTATGGAGAGAGGTTTGCGCGCCGAATTATGAGATTTGGAAGCCGTTGGCTGTTGTTTCCTACTCGCATAACGCGCTTCATGGCGGAAACACTTATCGCACAGATGGCTGGAAGAAGATCACTGATAAGGCTGGCTCAACTGGCAAAGGTGGCAATTGGGGCAGAAGGGGCAATGGATACGCCAATGAAGCGATTCACGGGCTTAAGACTCTTTGGCTATGGGAATATCCCAAGGTGGTCCCCGAATGAAACCTCCGGTCATGAAGGAGCATGAACTCCAAGCTCAGATCGTCGACGCGCTTCGAGCCAGTGGGTTTAGCGTGTACGAGACCACGGCGTACCGGCAGAAAGGATCCTCCGGTGTCGATCGAGGAGTGCCGGATTTGTTGGTCGCTCTCGATGCCTCGATCCCTGGCCAATTCTTAGGGCTCGAGGTTAAGCGACCGGGAAAGGTTCGATACTCGTCGATCGAGCAGGAAGAAGCAGCCAAGAAGGGACATATCGTTGTCGTGCAGTCGCTTGGAGATGTCCTAACGATACTCGCGACTACCCTGCTCGAATATCCTTTCCAGCTCATGCCTGCGCTTAACGACAGGTACCGCAAGTTCAAAATCATCTGCATTCAGTTGGATGCTATGCCTCGATCAGAGGTGGTCGCTTAGGCCATGTTTGTTCTCGATCCGACCTTGCCCGTGAGACTCAAGATCATTGAGACCCTAACGGGCTGGCCGGAGTCCACCTTGAAGGACGCGATTCTGCGCGGCAATCTCAAAGCAGAGAAGCGGCTGAACTGTTGGTGTACTACAATAAACGCCTATCGTGAGTGGCTTCCAAAGGCAGGCGAGGGGAGACGGAACCTACCAGGTCAACAAGAAGACCGGGGATGTTCGCCTAGTCAAGAGGCTGAACAAGAAGCAGTATGCGGGACCCTGGAAGTCAAGCAGGCCCGAAGCCAAAAGAGGGTGGAACGCAAAGTTCGCAAGCCCAAGCGAAAGCGCCCGACCGTCATTGTCCACCTTTGCGAAGAGCTGGAGAGCTCAGCTTAGAGGCTCTCACTCGACGCTCCAGCAGTGGGATCTATTCCTGCGCAACAAGCTCGGCATCGACCTCACCGAAGAGGATGCTGAGCGAAAGAGTCTGGACCCGATCGGCAAGATGCCCCTTAACGAGATCGACAGCGCGGTTGTGAAAGCATGGCTCGCCCGCCAAGAAGGAGCCCCCACAACCGTAAGGCGACTCCTGGGAAGGCTCAAGCAGATTCTAAAGGACGCTGGCATTCACGTCGAAGTGAGGCGGCCCGCCGATCCAGGCCACGCCAGGCGGCCCCTGTCTCCTCCGGAGAGAAGCGACCTCGACCAAGTGCTCGCAAACGCCGACGAGCCGACTCGCAGGGCCATCCTGATCGCCCTTTACACCGGGCTGAGGCGCTCCGAGATCTGCGCACTTCGACATAGCGATCGCGACGGCAACGGCATCTGGGTGAGGCGCCGGGCCATTCAGACCAAGGGCAGGGTCGACGTTCAGCCAAATACCAAGACCGCCAAATCTAGGGGATGGGTTCCGCTGCCGGCAGCGGTGAGGGAGTTCATTGGCCCCCCGCGCCAGGGCTACGTGCTCACCGACGACAAGGAGATACTTACGCCCGTCGCATTGACTCACCGGCTCAAAGACGCCATGCGCGGCACGTCGATCGGCAAGGTGCCCTATGCTGGGCTCCACACGTTTCGAAGGACGTACGGCATGATCTTGCTCGAGAAGGGAGTGGATGTGGCCACTGCCGCCGAGCTGATGCGCCATGATCCGGCAATGCTCCTCAAGGAGTACGCACGCTCTCGCGAGGACCTCAAAGTCGATGCCATCAAGAAGGCATTCGGAGATGACGAGGAGCCCTCGGAAGGGGCCGTTTTGGGCGGTTAGGATACTTTGAAAGCTACTTTTTTCGAGATTTAGAGTCTACCGTTCTCTCTTGAGGTGGTAGTGCCCACAAGGCGTGAAGGTTCGAGTCCTTTCCCGCGCACCAGTCTAATAGCGACGTAAGCGGCCAATATCCGCCGTGAGATAAGCTACTTTGAAAGCTACTCGCAAAACGGATGCCTGCAAACGACAAAAAGAGCCCTCCAGGCCATTTCGGCTAGGAGGGCTTTACTTTTTTGAGAATTTTCGAAAGCTACTGCGGAAGGCTACTTTTGGTGGATCAACATTCTTCGAGCCAACCGTTGCGCAGCCAACCGTGATAGCGATCCCCGATCAGGATCGACGGGTTTGCCGTCACGAGCGGAGGTGTTCCGGATCTCGTCCAACCACGAGCATCCTTCGGTCCGTTGTTGGCTCGACTATCGATAACCCACTCACCACCTGGAGTCATGACCATTAGGACCTTCCCGTCGTCGCCAGGATAGTAGAAGGGCCAGGTCTGATATCGACTGATGTATGCCATCGCGCCTGGCGGCATCTGGCGGCAAGTGCCCGACCAATTGTTGATCTCTGGGTTCTTTGATATGAAGAGTTCATCTTGGTAGCACTGCCATTCATCTTGGGCGGTGAACTCGTAGCCACATTCGCAGCGCGTTGGCCATCGCGGGTCATCCTTAGGGGGAGGAGTAACCGTCTCAAGATATCCTTCGCTGTCAAACTTGGTCGGCTGCTGATCAATCTGAACCGAAGCGTTGTGAAAGCCCATCTTGCCCGAGCACACGGAACCCGAAGCGTATCGCCGCAGGAAGATTGCCGAGTTGCCGGTCTCCTCAACTAGAAAACACTGTATTTTGCCCATGTTTCTCCTAAGATGTGTCGGTCATTCGAAATCAGGTGATGGATAATGTTTATCCATTCCAGTGGCAGAAGAAAAACCAAGCGATAAGAGGATTTCGATCGAGCCAGCGCTAAACGAGCGACTGCTAGATGCTGCCTTTTGGGAGGAAACAACGGTTCGCGCCCTCATTCACAGGGTGATGAATGATTTCCTAGAGCGAAAAACCAAGGAGCGCGGCAAGCCATACGGGAAGAGGCTGGAGAGCCGTGGCCGCCCAATTGAGGACGATTCTGGATAAACATTATCCATTTTAAGGAATCGAACGAAAATGGCTTTCCGTCCCGTATATTGAAAAGATCGGATAAAACCGATACCATCAGGGGCGCCCCCGGTGAGATTCGAACTCACAATCCCCAACGTACGACGGCCGGGCCCATTTCCTATGGCGGGGGCGCTCACCAATCCTTGATTGGCATAGAAAAGACGAATGTGATTCGCATTCTGCTTCCAAATCGCACAAGTTGCGATCAAGCCGCTCCTGCGACCCTCCACTTCCCGCCTTCGACAAGCTCGCCTTTCACGTTGGCTGTGAGGTTGATCGACGGACCGACGCAACGCTGAACAAGTCGCCGCCAAGTTTCCATGCGCAACGGATCTTGACAAGCCGCTTCGAGTCGTAGATTGTTCGTGTCGGTCGACGTGCTCCAAAGCTCCGGTCGATCGAGAAGGGCGAACATCACGAAGCATCGGCAACCGCGGTCAAACAAGACGTCAATGATCTGATCTTCGCTGCGTCCGCGAGTGGTCGCAGGTGGAGGGTGCCCGATCTCAGTGGCGATGTCGATCTGAGACACCGGGTGATTCCAGGTTTGAGCCTTGTACTCGATCTCGAAATACTCGCCAGGCTGTTGCCCTTCCAAGCCGCAATAGACGTGTGCGTCGGACAGTTCGCCCGGGTGACAGACGCCGCCCTTTGCCCCTTGAATGACCGAGTTCGACCCAAAGATCAGACCTTTGTAGCCGATCGCCCTGATAAGCGCATAGAGCGTATCGAAGTCGTATTCTGTTTGGGGTTCGTTGATGGGAGAGATACCGACGACGTTGGAGAGGTCTAACCTTGCGAGATTGGCAAGGGCGCCCTGGAATTCACTCGCCGGCCGGTCGGCAATCACCTCGAGTAAAACCGGAATCCCTTTCTTCTTCAGCGCATCCAAGAGCCATTGGAATCGCGGGATATGGCTCGTGGGATTGTCTGCAAGCGGCACGTCGATCTTGTGGGCACGGTAGACCCTCGCGCCCAGCTTGGCGTAGGTAGCGGCCCATCTGGAGGCTTCTGCCTTGCTCTTGGGCAGGTTGGGGTAACCGCACACCGACCAACCCGCGACAAGAGCCAACTCCTTCCACGGCGCCGGATAGTACGGCAGATGGGAATAGTCGTGCGCTTTGGGGATTGGCAGCATCAAACCACCTGAACCACGATATGCACTTCGTGGACTCTCGTGATGCCGTCCGAAGTCGTGCCCGTCACCTTAAACCAGAAGTCATAGGTGCCGACTGCCATTGCGACGGTTGAAGGTGGCGATGCCGTGTTCAGGTCG
>JADZBW010000172.1 GCA_020851885.1 Fimbriimonadaceae bacterium
AAAACCCTCACGTCGGACATGACGGCGGCGGATGAGCTCAATGCCCTCGCCAACATCCTGGTCGAGGTCGGTCTAGACCGATTGGCAGGGTCCTCGCGCGCTTTTATCAATGTGCCTCAGAGTCTGCTTGGATGCGATGCCCTCAGGCTCTTGCCGCCAAACCGCGTAACCCTCGAGATTCTCGAAGATACCGAGTGGACTGAGGAGGTTGGAGAACAGATTCGGGATCTCAAATCCGAGGGATATCACCTCGCTCTGGACGACTACATTTTTGAAGAGCGGCACGAACCGTTCCTTGCTTATGTCGATGTCGTGAAAGTCGACATCCTGTCGATGAGCCGTAGCGACCTAACCCGGAACCTCCACAGTATTCGCCGGGATCATCAACTGTATCTCGCCGAAAAAGTGGAGTCTTATGAGGACCTGGCCCACTGTAAGGACATCGGCTTCGATTTCTTCCAGGGCTACTTCTTCTCAAAACCGAATACCGTGAGAGGATCGGGAGTCCCCGCCAATTACGCGCTTTCGATGAGTCTGCTTGCCAAGCTGCAGGATCCCGACATCCACATGAACGAGCTCGAGTCGCTCATCGTGGGCAATGTCGCCCTTTGCCATAAGGTATTGCGACTCGTGAACTGTGCGGCAAACGGCCTTTCGAGACCCGTGGAGTCCATCCAACAGGCCGTGCTATTTCTCGGTACTTCAAGGATCAGGACCCTGGCCTCCCTGGCCGTGATGACGAGTGTGCCAGGCAAACCCGACGAACTCTACAATCTCGCGATGGTCCGCGCGAAGTTTTGCGAGACCCTCGCCCGAGATGCGAAGTTCGATAATCCGGACAAGCACTTCACCGTGGGACTTCTGAGCGTCCTCGATGCTCTGACCGACCTCCCCATGGAGGAAGTCATTGCCGAACTGCCGCTCTGCAGCGAAGTATCTGACGCATTGACCGGCGCCAATCAGGACACCCCCTGTTCGAGAACGTTGAGACATACCCTGTCGTTGGAGCAAGGCGAGTGGTCCCAAGCGGAAATCGAACTTGCCAACACGCCGACGAACAGCTACTTGGAGGCCGTCCAGTGGGCGTTCGACCAAGAGCAGCAGATGGCGGCCTAGGATCTACCAGATCCCAATAAGGAACTTGCGGGTTCGCTGAGCGTATTCGCCGTACTCGGGATATCGCTCTCGAAGCCAGGCCTCTTCCAGCCGGGCTTTGTGGATCAACAACGGAATGAGGCAGATTGCCGGCAGCATCGCTGCGATCGAAGGCTGCGCCATGTCGAATCCTACGCAGAGCACGATCAATCCACCATAAATGGGGTGTCTCACGAAGCGATAGATGCCGTTCATCTTTAGGGTCGATTGGTCGCTTGGCTTCGGCATTGGGGTCAGACTATGCCCGAGATCGAGTGCCGCCTTTCCAAGCTGAATGACACCCAGAGTCACCAGAGTGGCGCCAACCCATCGATGGGCTTCGAATGGCCACTTTGCGAATGGAATCTCGATGAATCTCACGCCAAGAACCGCCGCCAGCAGTCCAAACTGGGCGACCACCCACCATCCTCCCCGGGCAGCGAATGTGTCCTTTTCCTTAGCCATTGAATCCTCGATGTCCATATCGAACTCTAGTCAAGTATGAATGGTAGAGGTCTATGCAAATGAGGATCGACTGGAAAGGAAAACGCACATTTGAGGCTGAGTCAGAGTCAGGGGAGCGATTCCTATTCGATGCGCCAACCGCGTCCGGAGGTTCGGGAAATGGTCCCAGCCCATTGGAAGCGTTCATCGCATCGATCGCCGCATGCTCCGGCATGGACGTCTTGATGATCCTGGAGAAGAAGCGGCAGAAGGTGACCTCCTACCGTCTTGAGGTCGAGACCACTCGAAGCCAAGAAGGGATCTACCCTCGACCGTTCACCACGATTCACCTGAATCACATTGTTGCCGGTACCGACCTGGATCCTCAGGCGGTGGACCATGCGGTCAAGTTGAGCGATGAAAAGTACTGCTCCGCGGTCGCGACCTTGAGAGCCAACACTGAGATCACGACGGGATTTGAAATCAGGGAGCCCGCCGAGAAGTCCGCCTGAGCAGACAGGTAAATTCCGGCCATGTCCGAGTGCACCATCCTGTCGATACAAGTGGGCGAACCCCAGGTACTCCCACTTTCGCAAGATGACCCAGGGGATGGCCGCACTTGGAAGTCGGGGATCTTCAAGTCGAGAGTCGAGGGTCCGATCTGGCTCGGTGAAGCCAACCTGGAAGGCGATGGCCAGGCGGACTTGGTTCATCATGGCGGCCCCGACCGGGCCGTCCTTGTCTTCGCCGCAAACCACTATGTCCGGTGGCACGAACGCCTCGACCGGCCCCTCGACCCGGGCAGCTTTGGCGAAAACTGGACAGTGGACTCCCTCGACGAAGATTCGGTTTGCATGGGCGATCGCTGGGGGACGGGCGATGTCGAAATCGAGATCAGCCAACCGCGTGTTCCCTGCGTGAACCTCTCCAGGCGGCTAGCAACACCCGGCCTGCATCATGAAATCATGGACGCCGGCCACGGCGGGTGGTATGCGCGAGTCATAAGGCAGGGCTTTGTCGAAGCTGGAGATCAACTCACGCTCCTGGAGCGCCGGCACCCGGACTGGCCAGTGTCTCGCGCCTATCGAGTCTATTTGGATAGGCAATCGGATCGCCGCGATGCGCAAGAGCTGGCATCGCTTCCCTGCCTGAGCCTCCTATGGATCGAGACTCTGGGCAAACGAATCCAGCCCTAAGACCCGACTAACCGTCCAGCCACTTGAGGAGATCGAAGTGCGGAAGGCATTGGATGAAGGTTTGGACGCCATCGCCAACCTGGTCCTTATCGGCAAAGGCCGGCAACTGAATCATCGACCTTAAATGCGGATACGCATGGGCGGTAAAGCAGACCTTATGGCGATAGGGTAACACGTCGAATTCTGTGAGCTGTTCCAAGGTGCACCCGTCTCGCTCATTGAACTGCAGGAACACATGGTCCTTATCCAAATTCGCCCGTTCGAGCCGACGCGTCCACTTCTCAATCGCTTCCTGCTCGGACGCATAGTGTTGAAAGTGAATTTCAATTCGCTCTCCGATAAGGCCGATGGGATAGGTGAGTCCCTCCGACCTCCTAAACTCTGTCGCTTGGGGATGCCTGGACTCTC